>DNUB01000018.1:6190-6329 GCA_003508605.1 Oscillospiraceae bacterium
CTTTCTTTCCTTCATTCTCGGATCGCGGGTAAGGAAGCCTGCCTTTTTAAGAACGGGTCTCAATTCCTCGCTGTACTGAAGCAGCGCTCTCGAAAGACCGTGACGGATTGCGCCGGCCTGACCTGTAACGCCGCCGCCT
>DNUB01000018.1:6598-9248 GCA_003508605.1 Oscillospiraceae bacterium
GCCTGACCTGTAACGCCGCCGCCTGCAACGGTGCAGATTATATCGAATTTTTCGGTGGTGCCCGTCAATGCAAGAGGCTGACGGGTAATGAGCTTGAGAGTATCAAGACCGAAGTAATCGTCAATATCTCTGTTGTTTATCGTGATTTTTCCCGAGCCGGGATAAACACGCACTCTTGCGACCGAATGCTTTCTTCTGCCGGTTCCGTAGTAGTATGGTTTTGATTCGTACATATTGCTTATCCCTCCTTAAAACTTAAATTCTTCGGGCTTCTGAGCGGCATTAACGTGTTCTGCGCCTCTGTAAAGGCGAAGTCTCGTCATAGCCTTTCTGCCTATCGTGTTGTTGGGGAGCATACCGTAAATTGCAAGCTCCATAGCCTTTTCGGGCTTTTCCGCCATCAGCTTGCTGTACTGAACCTCTTTAAGGTGACCGATATAGCCGGTGTGCCATCTGTAAAACTTTTTCTCTAACTTCTTGCCGGTGAGAACCGCTTTTTCACAGTTGATAACAATTACATGGTCGCCGCAGTCGCAGTGAGGCGCATAGCTGGGCTTGTGCTTGCCCTTAAGCATAAGGGCTGCCTGTGCTGCGACTCTTCCCAAGGGCTTGCCTGCTGCGTCAAGTATATACCACTTGCGTTCAACTGTCTGGGGATTAGGCATATAAGTAGACATTTTTATATCCTCCTATTGTTTTAGTAATTAAAAGCATTTGATCTCCTCAAAAGCTTACGAAGCACCGTCCGCCCTGCCCTTTGGCTGCGTCATAGGGCACTTCTCCGATTTCCGAGAAGGTCTGTTATTTTTTAAAAATGCTTTTGCCGAATTGAACTTCGGCGCAACAGTTGTTATTATACAGGGATTTACAGCGGTTGTCAATAGCTTTTTGATATTTTTTTAATATATATCTGTTTTTCTCTCTAATTCTTTCGATTTTTCTGCTTTTCTCTCGTTTTTTCTTTTGCTGTTCCGATTTTTCCGCCGGCTTCCCCGAAAGCAAGCACAAATCCTCCCCGCTTCCCCGAAAGAAAATCTATTCATCAATAACCATACAAGTGATAAGATAGGCTTTTCTGCCCTCCCATTCCACTTCGGCAGCCTGAGCCTTTATCATCTTGTGAAGAACGGGGCTGAGCATATCGATGGGTCTGCTGTAGCCCTCCCTGTTTAATACGCATATGGGGCAAAGCTCATCGTTTCTTTGTCCGCATATGGCTTCGCTGCAATACTCTCCTATAGGATTTTTGCCCAACGCCTTTTGCGCCATTACGTTAAGATAAAGCAGCTTGCCCGTTCCCTTTTCCACAATATAGATGTATTGCGGGTAATTGTCCAAAATAGATTTAATGGATTTTGCATAATTTTCCGTAAGCCGCCTGTTTCTGTCCTTAAGCAGGAATATGGACAGCACCTTTGATATAAAGGCAAGGGCGTCTATCTGCCCCTGAGTCCAGAAGCGGTTGCTCCTGCATTCGTCAAAGCCCACAAATCCTCTGAAAACGCCGTTATCCATAATCGCACACTGCAAAACGGACTTTATATTCTGCCTTTCAAGAATTTCCCGCTGTGAGGTTTCAAGAACGCTTACGTCATGGCAGTAGAAAATACCGTCGTCGTTCATATTTTCACGGTAATTTCCGCCTAAATCCTCCTCGTAGGAAACCTGCTGCAGGGTATCGATTTCGGGAGCGACACCTTCGTTGCACCATTCAAAGGTATTGCAGCAATATTTGCCGTCCTCGGTGTCCTCAAAAATGTAAGCCCTGCTTACGTCAAAAGCCTTGCCCACCATAGCCAGCATCTGGTTTATTCCCGTGGACAGATCCTGACTTCCGTACAGTGCGCTGAAGGTTCTCAGTATAAGCGAAGCGGAATTTTGCGGGTTGCTGCTGAGGGTGGTTCTGCCCTTGCCGGTTCCCTCCTCCGAGGAAGCCTCGGTGCGGTAAGTTCCCTCGCTCATGGTGTCCGGGTCGAATAAAACCACCTGGTTTTTGCCTCTGTTTTTTGCGGCGTAAAGCGCGCTGTCCGCCTGCTTTATTATCTGAAGATATACCCTGTTGTCGGGATTAACCGAGGTAACGCCGATACTGCTTTTAACACAGCCGATTTCGGGTATCATTATCTCCGATACCTTTTCAAGAATCTGTTCGCTTTTCTTAACCGCCAAGGCTGCGTTTGCATGATTAAGATATACGAAAAATTCGTCTCCGCCGTAACGTCCCACAATATCGCTGTCACGGAATATGCTTTTTACGGTAGTGCCGAACTTTTTCAAAAACTCGTCGCCGAAAATATGGCCGAGGTTATCGTTAATGCTCTTAAAGTCGTCCACGTCTATCATTATGAGCGCACCTGCCGCATTGCGCTCGATCTCGGCTTTTATCAGCTCCTCGGTGGTGGACTTGTTGTAAATATCGACGCAAAGGGAATCGTACATCGCCTTTGCCTTGATCTTGTCGAGACGGCTCATTTCCTCGTCTACGTCCTCGATTTTGCCGATTATTCTGAACACCCTGCCCTCGCCGTCCTCCATGCTCTTGAAAAAGCTGCGGAAGCGGCGGGGGTAACCGTCGATATTTATAACCACAACCAATTCCGAGGAGGCGGCTTTTTTGGACAGCTGCCGTATTTCCTCCGCAAAAGCGATG
>DNUB01000018.1:9536-11620 GCA_003508605.1 Oscillospiraceae bacterium
GCGATGCGGTCCTCGGGTCTTAAAATGTAAAAGCTGTTAAAATTATCGGAATATCCGCTTATGGACTCGGTTTTCCTGTTATCCGCATTTGAGGGCTGGAAAAAGAAAAGCTCGTCGTTTTCGTTGTCGTAGTTAAATATAACCGTGCCCGCCTCTTCAAGAAGCAGCTGGTACATCTGATCCTGAACCTCCTGGCTGCGTCTTGCCTCCATCTGACTGCTTATATCGTCCAATGCGGCATACACAAGAACGTTACCGTTTTCCTCCCTGACGCGGTATTTCGTGCTGAGCCAGAAGCAGGAGCCGTCGGGTCTTACGCAGTGCTGTGTATATTCGCCCTCCGCCCCTGCGGTAAGCTTATTGTGGGAAACAAAGTCCTCGGTGATCCTCGGGTCGATTCCGCCCTTTCCGCCTTCGATGCCGAAAATGGTGTAAATGTTGTCGCTGAGATAAACGGGTACGGGAATGCCGTTTGCAACCCTGAATATTCCCATGCCCACAGGAATATGCTTAACGGTTTTCCGCATAAGCCTGTCTATGCTTTCCGCCTTTCTGCGGGCTTCAACCTCTTCATGAACAATGTTTATGGTGCACAGGGATTTAAGTATCTCGCCGGTGTTGCTTTTGTTTGTGGAAATGGACAGGCGGCACCATTTAAAGCTCTTGTCCGCCATCTCCATTCGCAGAATAATGGTTTCGGTTTTGTCGGAATGCTCGATTTTTTTGGCAAACCGTGCAAAGTCCTTCTTGTCGTCCGGGTGTATCGCCAAGCCCTTAATGTAGTTTTCCTTATTGACAAGCTCATCCTCCGTAAGCATGGCGGCGGCATACATATAAATGGAGGGAGATACGGTCACCTTTCCGCTTATATGGTCAAATTCTATTATGGTGGTGTTGGTCTGCTCCGCAACCAGCCTGTAAAGCCTGTTTATTTCCGCAACCTCGTCGGAGGTGGTGGAATTGTCTATTCTTGCCATATCCCTGTTGAACAGCATACAGATATCGGCGGCGGAACGCACCATTACCATACCGTAGGTCTTGTACTCTCCCTTTGTATGAGGCACCCCTATCCTGATTTCGGCATAAAAATCGGTAAAATCGGGGTTGGTCATGGGAACGCTGAACAAGGCCCTCGCTCTTTCCCTGTCGTCGGGGTGAATGTTGACGTCCGTCCATTCTCCCATAATATAATCAAGGCTTATGGGTCTTGCGTTTCTCGCTTTATTGGGATTATTGCGGCAGGAAACCAAAAGAGTGGTTTTATTACGGTAATCCAGCTTGAACACCTCGTCGTAAAGCCCCCTTAAAGCGTTAGCCTTGCGCTCTGCGATGCGGTTTTTCGCCTCGGCTCTTTTAAGGGTAACGTCCTCGGCGACAATAACATAGTTTTCCTCGCTGCTTCCGCTGTCGATTTTGGTGCGGTGGATCTTGACGATCCTTTTCCTGCCCTCGCTGTCTGCAATATCCATATCAATATTGTCGGCCTCGAAGGCAATAATGCTTTCGAGGGATTTTTTTAAGCTCTCCTCGTCGGATCGGCTCACGTTCAATATTTCAAAGAAATTGTCGTTGGCGTATTGCATGGATATTTCGCCGCCGGTTCGGGCGATAAGGCTCAGACCGCAGTCAAAGTTGCTTACCAGCTGATTTATCTTATATTCCGTCCTGCGCTTTTCCGTAATGTCGTTCAGTATGGCGATAAAGCGGCGTTTTTCGGGATTGGGGGATCTTGTGGGCGTCAGTGCGTAATCCACCCACATCTCCGAGCCGTCCTCCCGACGGAGACAATACTGAAACTGAGCATCCTCGCCTATGGAGGCCTTCCGTCTTACGGACGCACTTCTGCCTTTGAGAATTTTGCTTTCCACAAAGGCTACCGGGTCAAAATCCTTTGTCCGAGTGGCACCGATAAGCTTCCAGTATTCCTCGTTGCTGTAAATTTCCTTAACCGACTCGTCCTCGGAAACCTCGGTAATAAGAATGCCCACATTGATGTTGTTCATGGTGACGTCGATCTGCTCCTGAGTGCTTTCCAGCTCCAAAGCCGCTTTCTTTTCTGCGTCAATGTTTATAATAATGCCCAT
>DNUB01000018.1:11906-15634 GCA_003508605.1 Oscillospiraceae bacterium
GCCCATTAGACGGATAACATTGTCGTTTTCGTCAAAGCTTTGGGTTTTGGTAAATCTGCACCAGATATAATTTCCGCTGATATTTTGTATCCTGAAATCCGCAGAGGTGCGCCGCCTTGCTTTTAAGTGATGGAATTTCAGCATTTTTTTCCGCTCGTCGGGGTGGGTAATATCGGCAAAGCCTCGGTCGGATCGGATCATCTCCGCCAGCTCATGAACCTCGAAGCTGTATTCGTCGGTGTTTCCCGCACAGAAGGCAGTATTTCCGACAAAATCGATATCCACCACAACCGCCCCCGTAGCGTCGAGTATGTTGCTTATCTGCTCCTTTGACTGACGGATAATGCGGTCGTTTTCGATCTGCTCGGTAATATCGTTAAAGGCTATACAGAATATGGGGTTGTCGTCGCTGCCCCCCAGCCTTCTGTGAATGCCCTCGAGGCAAAGCAGCCTTCCGTTCTTGTCATAGCGGTGCACCACCGCCCTCACCGGCTTGTCGCTGTGCATGGTGTCAAGGCATGCCTTTCGAGAGGCTATTACGCTTTCCGGATCCATTTTCTCCCAAACATTATAGTGCTCCCCGTTAAAATCGGTGGGAGTATGACCCATTATCTGCATATAGCCTTCGTTTACACGGATAACCTCCAGCTTGTCGTTGTTCATTTCGTAAATTCCCAGGCCGCCGAAGGCACCGCTTATAAGCTTTGAGGCTAAGGCGTTGCTTCCCAGTATTTCGTTTATATCGTCGCTTATTCCGTAGGATTCGATCTCACTGTCCGCAGGTACGATCTTTTCCGAAGCGATAAGCCTTGTAAATTCCTCCTCGCATATGGGCTTGGAAAAGTAATATCCCTGTATGTAAGCGCAGCCTATGCTTTCCAGAAAGTCGTACTGCTCCTTTGTTTCAACTCCCTCCGCCAGCATGGGCACGTTAAGCCATTTTGACATTCTTGCAACCGAGGTCACTATCGTTCCCACACGGCTGTTTTTCTCAAAGCCCTGCATAAATTTCATATCCAGCTTCAGCAGGTCTATGGGGATATCCTTAAGGGTGTTAAGCGAGGAGTAGCCGCTGCCGAAATCGTCCATTAAAATGGGATAGCACTTTTCCCTCAGCTTTCCTATCGTTTCCAGAAGCTGAGCGGGATTGTCGTTATATGCGGTTTCGGTGATTTCTATCCTGAAAATGCGGGGATCTACCCCATACCTGTCCGTAAGGTCGCTGATTATGTCAAAAAGATTGGGATTGTACAGGCTCATTCGGGAAATATTTACCGAAACGGGGAATGGGGGCAGACCTAAGCGGTTGCGCTTTTGCTGATATATGCACACCTGCTCCAAAATATAAAGATCCAGCTCGGTGATCAGACCGTTTCTTTCAAATACGGGGATAAATTTTCCGGGAGAAATAAGTCCCTTTACAGGGTGCTTCCAGCGCACCAACGCCTCTGCGCTTACGAATTTTTTCGCCTTTATGCTGTAAACCGACTGATAAAAAATGCAAAATTCTCCGTTGGCAAGAGCCTTGTGCGCCTCGTCGCAAATCTCCCGCTCCTCCAGCATTGCAAGGCGCATACTGTCGTCGTAATAGGCGATATGCTTGTTAAAGCTGCCGGTAACGGAGCGGCAGGCGATAAGCGCACGGTCGCACATATCGTCGATTTTCGTATTATTGTCAAAAATCAGGTAAACGCCCACATAATACTGAATATCCAAGGAAACCAGCTCGGCGGATTTTATGGCTTTTTTAACCGAGTCGATAAGGTTTTCCGGATCGATCTCTCCCTCGGGGGCGATAATGGCAAAGCTGTCCGCAAAAAATCTTCCGTAGACGCATTTTTCGGGAGCAAGGCTTCTTATGGTTTCGGCAACGGTAATCAGCACCTTATCGCCCGTATCTCTGCCCATAATATCGTTTATAAGCTTAAAGCTTCCTATGTTGAAGCGCATTACCGAATATTTTATATCGGGGTATTCGTCGATTAGCCGTCTTGCGTTTGTGAAGAAGGAGGAGCGGTTGTAAATTCCGGTAAGGGGATCCAGGTACGCCCCCGCCTTAAGCTCCCGCTCGTATTCCTTTTCCTTGGTAATGTCGGTGACAAAGCCGTAAAGAGAATACCTGCCGTTTTCCTTTTTTGAGACCTGACCCTGCAGCTGTATCCAAAGCTGATTATCGGCATAGTCGCAGCAGCAGAAGAGCTGCTCTATGGTTCGTCCCGTGGACGCCGCAGAGTCGAATTTTCTTTTAAACTCGGCGATATCCGATGGATTGACAACTCTCGCCGAGGGGTTTTCGGAAACGTCCCGCAGGTATTTATGGTAGTCCTGACAGCCCATAATTCGGGACAGTCCCTTGCTGCAAAACAGAGTCTTTACGTCTCCGCTTTCGTTTTCCTCGCAAAGCACAATCCCGCCGGGAGCGTCGTTTATCAGGCTTTCAATGTGAGCCTGACTGCTTTTCAGCCGTTTGTCCGCTTCATAAGCCCTGAGCTCCTGATTTTTTTCCACGTTTATGTCCAAAAAAACGCAGTACATGGATTTTTTGCCGTTGCTTTCGCCCAAGCCCGAGGAGATGAGCCTTATCCACTGGGTGTATACTGCGCCCTCCGCATTTTTCACGTCGACGGAAAAATCGAAGCTTATGCGTTTCTCACGGCTTGACCTTTCCGCAAAGGTCTTTATCCATTCGGGGGTATCCTCCGCCTCGAACAGCTTAAGAAATTCGCCGCCATCGAGTCCGAACAGACTCGGCACGGAATGGTTGAAATATGTACAGCATGCTCCGCTGCCGTCGGTTTCGATAACCGCCACTCCGCCGGGAAGGTTTTCCATAAGGGCGGACAGATGCTTTTCCGTATCCGCCTCGTTTCTGAGCCTTTGGTTTTCCGCCTTTATTTTTTCCAAATCGTGCTGGCGGATCACATTGTTTACTCTTGTTTCCACCGTTTTTATATTGAAGGGACGGGATATAAAGTCCACCGCACCCATTTCGATAGCTCTGACCTCCGCATCCGAATCGTCGGAGGAGGTTATTACTATAACGGGAAGGAATTTAAGCCTTTCGTCCTTTTTCATGATTTCGAGCACCTGATAGCCGTCCATTTCCGGCATAATTATATCCAGAAGCACCAGATCGATTTCGGTGTGCTCCCTCAAAATATCAAGTGCGTCCTCGCCGCCGCAGGCGGTAAGAATTTTATATCTGCCTTTAAAAATATCCGTTAACAGCTCCAGGTTGATTTGGATATCGTCAACCAGCAAAAGGGTGCGTTTCGTTTTGTCCATGGCGTAAACCTCGTCACGAATTATTTGTTAAGGCAGCCTCGCATAAAACCCGCTGCAGCCAATGTGCCCCGCCGCATTAACATATTTTGATGGAAGTGCTTGCGTACCGTGCCGCCCAAAAATAAAATATTCCCCTGCCCTTTTCCGCAGGCTTCGCTGCCGCCCTCGGTCTGTGACGGCAAGCCTTCGTCCTCCGCCGTGGGTATGGATAAACTGCCGTGCGCCTTATTTCGGTTTTGAACGGGGCGGTACACTGACTCTTTGTGCATAAGTGCAAAAAATATTACACTAACTCAATCTAATTTTACACCTTTATACAATAAAAGTCAAGTAATATTTTGGTTCTCTCCGAAAATCGCAATGGTTTTTTCACCTTGCGGTGGGCTGTTTTATTATCGCTTTTGTGATCCTGCAGGGGCTTTTTTGAACTGCGTTTGGCTTTT
>DNUB01000033.1:0-3645 GCA_003508605.1 Oscillospiraceae bacterium
GGGCGTTGCCCCTCATTGAACAGCTTTACGCTGCGGAGAACATTTTTACAAGCTCATCCAAGGTCTTTTCATCATAGGAGGCAAAGGTTACTGTAGCCATATAGACTCCCTTTTTAACGGTAACCTGCACCTCATGAACCGTAACGCCGTCTTTTGATACCGTAACAAAGCCGCATACGGATTCCTTGCCGATAAAGGTGATTTTTCCCTTTTCAGCCTTGTCTACGGTAAAGCCCTGAGCCCCGAACTGCTCCTTAAGCTGAGGAATAGAGGCGTCAATATAGCCCTCCTCGCTCATTCCCTGATTTCCGGTCTTCTTTAAATTCTCAACGGTAATGTTGATGCTGTTTCCTGTGGTAGTATCGGTATGAGCCGCATACAGGTCAAAAATCATACCCGTATTTTCAAGCTGCTTTTTAAAATCCTCATCGGTAGGATCCGAAGCGGTGATGCCGCTCAGCTTACCCAAATACTTGCCGTCCTGAACCGTCCACTTATCATCGAAGGCGGCAGATAAGCCAAAGGTTTCCGAGGTATACTTCTTTGCGGACTCATCATAGCTTCCTCTTTTAAATTCAACATTATTTCCGCCCGAGCATGCCGTAAACAGCATTACCACCGACAGGGCAAGTGCGGAAAGGGTGGTTTTTACATTTTTCATAGCTTTTTCCTTTCGATTCAAATGAATTTAATTACCAAAAAGTATTTTACCACAAACAAAAGGGTTAGTCTATGTTAATATCCGACAAAAAAAGCCCGCTTTAATATGCAAATTTTTATCAATAGCTTGGGGCAGGCAATATACGGTTTTATGACTGCCTCATAGCTCTTTTTTTAACCGTATCAGCGGAAACATTGGTAATATAAACAAGATCTCCGCACACCACAAAGCTTTTGGGCATTTCAAGACTGACGTAATAAATCTTATTGTTCCTTTGACAATATCCCAAAAAATCATTTACGCTTTTTTCCACCGATACCTTTTCAATATCAAATACTCCGATAATATCCGACTTTAACACGCTTACGTCGCTGCCTAAGGATACGTACATAATCCGCTCTCCCCCGATCCTTCATATTTTACGTCTGTATGAACATTCATAATTCATATAATTATGAACACTTTGTAAAGCTGCCCTTCTCCGCTATCCATTTAGGGGAATTATCCAATCCGATAAAGTCATTTCCGTTACAGCCCGTAATAAAAACCTGAGAATTAACTATATGTTGTAAAATAAATTCCCTTCTGTACTCGTCCAGCTCGCTTAAAACATCGTCCAAAATAACAACAGGCTGTTCGTTCCACTTTTCCCAAAACATTTTTGCCTGCGCCAAACGCAGGGCTACCGCTATACTCCGTATCTGCCCCTGACTTGCAAAATCCTTTGCGCTGCTTCCGTTAATATAAAAGCTTATGTCGTCTCTGTGGACTCCGATAAGAGTATGTCCCACGATTATTTCCCTTTGCAAATACTGCTCCGACCTTTCCAAATACAGCTTCAAAAGCCCGTTGGTATCGGAAAAATCGGTATTTTCACCGTCGAAAACCGTGTGATTATACTCCATTGTAAGCAATTCGCCTTTATTATTTAACTTTTCGTAATATTCACAAGTATATTTACTTAAAGTATCAAAATATTTTAATCTGCCGCAAAGGACATTAACTCCCGCCTTAGCCAATTCCTCGTTCCAAACCGCAATTTGTATTTTCTTTGAGGAATCGAGGCTGAAATTTTGTTCACATGAGCTTAAAAACGTGTTCTTTTGCTTTAAGGCTCTGTAATAATTCCCGGTTACGCTGTGGTGAAGCTTATTCATCATATCGGCGGTATCGTCAAGCAGGGATCTTCTGCCGTCGGGATTACCCTTAACCAGATAAAGATCCTCGGGAATAAAAACTATTATTTTAAGCTTCGGGTACAGCTGCAGGGCGTCCTTAAAGCTTACGCCGTTGATTTTTCTGTTAATTCCCTTTTTGGTAACGGAACAGCTTAAAACATTTATTTTATCGGGGTAATCGTCGGCGGAAAACTCCATATCGACGCCGCATTTGGCGTTTCCCTCCTTTGAAAGCATATCCGACGCTTTGTTGGTGCGGAAGCTTTTTTCCACTGCGCAGGCAAGAGCCTCCATAAGATTTGTTTTACCCTGTGCGTTGTTTCCGCTTATGATATTGGTTTTGGGAGAAAATAAAAAATCCGCATTTTTAATATTGCGGAAATTTTTTACCGATAATGCTTTTATTATCATACCTTTACCTTACACAAATAAGTTTGTCCGTCAAAACAGACCTTTTCCCCGCCCTTAAGCTTTTTTCCTCTCATGGTACAGATCTCTCCGTCCACAAGCACCTCTCCGCCGGCGATAACGTTTTTGGCGATACCGCCCGTATCTGCGGCTCCGCAAAGCTTTAAAAACTGCTCAAGCTTAATAAAGGGGGGATTTACTTCTACCGTAATCAATTTTTTATTTCCTTTCGGGCTTTGCCCTATCATTCAGCAGCTTAGTCCTTAACCTTAACGGGCATAACAAGATAGGTAAATTCCTCTCCGCTCATAGGAACGATCTTAATAGGCGAACGGGAGGTGGTAAACTGAAGCTTTACCTCGTCGCACTCGGAATTTCTCAACGCCTCCATCATAAATCTCGGGTTAAAGGCGATGCTGAGCTTGGGATAGGGATACTTTATCTTTATATCCTCGTTGATAGAGCCTAAGTTAGTATTACAGCCCACATTAAGATTATCGTTTTCAAATACGCATTTAACCGGGTTTTTGAATTTTTCCGTAAGCAGGAGCACACGGTCAAGGGAGGAGGCGAAGGCTCTTGCGCCCACCACCGCCTCGGTAGTCGGCGTAAAGCTTGTAAAGCGGGTGAAATCTATAAACTCACCCTCCATAAGTCTTGTAAAGGTAATATAGTCGTCCCGGTTAAAGCCTACCTGGCTTCTGTCCATAATAACGGTAATATCCTTGCCCGTATCCTCGTCGGAGAGGATTCTTAAAAGCTCGTATAAAATTTTAGTGGGAACCACAAAGCTCAGATCCTTATACTCCACCCTCTCGTTTCTAAGGGCGACTCTTACGCCGTCCACCGCAGCCATGGAGAATACGTTATCATGCACCTTAAACAAAACGCCTGTAAGGATAGGCTTAAGATCGGTCTGCGCCACTGCGAAAACCGTTTGCCGTATCATGCTTTTAAGAACGTTTTCCTTAACGGTAAAGCTGGTTTCAAGGCTCATTTCCGGCAGATTGGGATAATTGTTTCCCGATACGCCCACAAGCTTAAACTCTATGCCGCCGCACCTTATGGTAACCTTTGTTTCCTCCTCGCAGAGAAATTCCACAGGCTCTCCTCCGGGCATCTTTTTTAACATATCGGCAATCAGCTTGGCATTTAATACTACCTCCCCCTCTTCGTCGGCGGAAATAACGGATATGATATTTTTAATGCCGCTGTCAAGGTCATAGCCGGTAAGGGTCAGCTTATCTCCCTTTAAATTTATCAGGATTCCCTCCAACGCAGGGATCGAGGAGTGCGCCGCCGTTACCTTTGAGGCGTTGATTATTGCTTCGGATAAAAGATTTCTGTCTGCCGTAAATTTCATTTTTTGCTCCTTATTTTAAAAGAATTTCAAAATTC
>DNUB01000033.1:3925-4325 GCA_003508605.1 Oscillospiraceae bacterium
TTCGTGCTGTCAGGGAAGTTGTGCGGATTTTTAACCGCTTTTAGATATGTTGTGTGGGGTTTTTCCCGCTTTTAGAGAAGCGGGCGGTAATTTTTTATGTTTTTTTAGATGTGTTGGGGATTTTAAGTCTGATTTCGGGTATGGGGTGCTGATTTTTGATTGTTTTCGGGAAAGCTTGTGCTGATTTGTGCTTGATTTCGGGAAAGCGGTGCTGATTTGCGCTTGATTTCGGGAAAGTGGTGCTGATTTGTGCTTACTTTCGGGAAAGTGGTGCTGATTTATTGGCCGCTTTCAGGGAAGAACTGCTGATTTATGCCCGCTCCCAGGAAAGTGCTGCTGATGGCTGCCCGCTTTCAGGAATGTTGGCGGTAATTTACTGATTTAAAAAGAATTTCAAAAT
>DNUB01000133.1:0-1377 GCA_003508605.1 Oscillospiraceae bacterium
TTAAATTTGTTTAATATCGACAAAATCGTTTTGAAACCATTGACAATTAAATTATGTAATGATATAATTTAATTAATTTAAAAGAGCATTTGTGTGGGAGGACATAATTATTATCAGAATACTAAAAAAAGTTATTTCCGCAGCGATTTGTGCAGCAACGGTGTTAAGCATTTCTGTAAATGCATATGCTATAGCAGAACCTTTGGCTTACAACCATTACAGGTATATGGGTTCGCCGGAATATACTAATACATCAAGAGGTAAAAACGGATTTGTGGAAATCCGCTCCAGAGTTTTTACAAATCTTACTCAGCCGTCTACTAACATACAAGTTTACTCTTGCGGAGTGATTTCGGACATAAGCACAAGTTCGACTTTAGAAACATACTTTTCTATAGCCGGTACTTTGCATACTCCGTCAAGCACGGTAAATATCAGTGCTTATGGATCCGCTAACAGCAAGATGGCACAGACGGTTGATGAAAACCGCAAGTTTAATTACTGCCATTCTACAACAACAACATCTTCAGTTGCTTTCGGCAGTTCATCAATGGAATGCAATCGTTCTATCAAGTATTAATTTTAAATGAACAAATGGCGGACCGCTCGTCCGCCATTTGTAAAACTTGAGGGTTTTAATATGAAAAAAATCTATGTCTTAGCTATATGCTGCATACTCTTAACATTTGCCGGCTGCTCTGACGTAAGTTTTGGCATTCCCATGGAGAAAGAAACTGACGATCCCAATATTTCTTTAAAGGAAGAAACCAAGAATATCAGTATTTCTTCAAAGGAAGAAACCGAAAATGTCACATCATCAATTTCCACCTCGTCCGACAACAATGAAATTCAAGCAACCGAAAGTAATACATCAGACAATGATCCTGATTTGTACCTTAAGGATTTTTCTTTCAAAACGAACTTAAACGCCTTTCTTCGAAAAGGCGATAAAATGCAGGACGCTTGCCAATATGTTTTTGAAGTTCCAACAGACAAAAATTTGTCTCTATCGCTGCTTACCAGTGTTGTCCCGGATAAAAGCATAGAGATTGACGCCGTTCCCATGCGCCTATATACCTTCGGAGACGACAAGCCTCTTAAGTTTAGGCTAAAAAACAGTAATGACAATGCTTCCTCTGAGCTATACAGCGAATTAAAGATTGAAAAATCAAAGGATACCCGAATTGATATTGACGTGGATCTTTCGGATGTGGAAGATATCAAAACGATAACCATAATCTGCGACTATCTTCCCGATTCTATTCCCAAAAAAGGCTGTGGTTCATATTCGGGCTTTATTATATATTCAATGACTAATAAAAAATATGTAAAGGAAACCGAGACAGATGAGGACGGGGATAAGTCTCTTTATTATAA
>DNUB01000133.1:1586-6681 GCA_003508605.1 Oscillospiraceae bacterium
GTCTCTTTATTATAAACTTTCCTGCGAAGATTTTTTCATAGATATAGGCGTAAACAGCCTGGAAGATGCCAGGCCGAATAACGGGAATTATACTTATAACCCTGAGAATCATTTTTATGAGGACGTTGACTTAAACGGCAAAAGCAAAGCTCTTTATGTTAAGTACAACAGCGGCAGCAGGATTGACATACCGTATTACATGATTTTGTTCTGCGACGGAATGCTCCTTGACGCCTTCGACGGAGAGTATTCGAAAAAAGTAAACTGCCATTCCGGCGAAAGAAGCTTTCAGTTCCGGATACCGGATAAATATATTCCGCAGGACGGTCTTCACACATTTTATGCGATTTCTTTTCCTGTGAATGCTTATAACTATGATTCCGAGATTCCTTATATAAATATATACACGATAAAAACCAGAGTTCGTTCATAAAGAAAGGAATCGAATTTATGAAAAAAAATATTATAAAATTTACTGCAATAGCCTGCATAAGCCTTATTTCGATTTCTATATCGGGCTGCTATACATCTTTTGGCAGCTATGAAAGTGCGGGATATATTGATTTTGTCGATTATATGAATAATACCGGTAAAAACAATGACTCTTCCGACGGCAGATTTAAGGTAAAATCCGAGGATTATCAAGGTAATACCAATACCTTTTCCATTATGAGAATGGGTCTTTCGGTTAATGATAAATTCCTGTACTTGTCTCATGGACTTAAACTGGATTTTAAAACAGGCAAAATCAAGCCTTTTTGCTCAATACCAGGCTGTGCACATGGAAGGAATTCCCATGGCTGCATGAATCACCGTGACATTATGAATCCTATCGGATGCTCGGAGGGAATATATTTTACCAGTGGCAATAAGCTGTTATGGAGCGATGGAGCATCAGAAAAAACTCTTTTTGAGAATAAATCCTTCACCAGCTTTAACAATAACTTTAACCCTGACAGTAAATACGTAATCACTGCTTCTCTTGTACTGGGCGACATCATTTATTTAACAGGTGCAGATTATTTTTTTACTTATAACATAAAAACAGGGGAACATACCGAGCCTGTGGAATTATGCAAGGGTGTTATCTACGGTATGGCAACACTTGACGGTAATCTTTATTACGTAAATGACAGTGATGAATTATTTTACTATAACAAGTATACGGGTGCAATAAAAAAGGTTGGAGACAAGGTTTATGGGGTATTTTCCGCAGGAGACCTTATTTATTATACGCAAAGCGGTGAAGGTAATCCCACGCTTTATTCCGCCAATTACGATTTCACAGAGGTTAAACCTGTTGTGACTGACTGCTATGTAAACGCATATGTTGACGATACGGGAATCTACTATCAAAAGAACCATTTATCCGATGACTCGAATTTTTATCACTGCGGTCTGGACGGTTCAGACCCGCAGATAATCGAAGCTCCGCTCGAAGAAAACGAAATAAAGCAGAGTATACGTGCAAAAATTGTTTCGGGAGATTATATCGATACCGTGTTTTTTGTTATAGAAAGATCATTTGTTATTGCCATGAACAAAAATACGGGTAAATGTATAAGGATATCTCTTGATGAATATATTGACGATTCGAATTACTGAAAAGAGGAAAAAAGTGCGTTTTGAAATAAAAAAATTATTTTCTGCTTTATTTGTGTGGATATCGCTTATTATCACAGCTTTGTTTGCGGTGTTTTTCACGGTAAGCTGTATATCCGTACGAGAACAGTACGGTATGTATGAAAAGCTTTTGGAGGATATTAACAAAAGCAGCTCCGATCTCCAGGAACAAAAGGATTTTATTCTTTCCAAAAAATCCCCGCTTGAGGAATATGTCCCCGATAAGGTAGATGAGCTGAGAAGTATTGCGGGCGAATACGGCAATACCGGTTGGGACGATTATATACTTTATGATAAGGCTCTTTCACAGTTAAAGTATCTCAAAAATTTTCCGAATAACAGAAAAAAACTGATAAGTAATGCTCTTGACTGCATAGTTCTTGAAAACGAAAAAACCGAACCCAATCAATCATATATAAATCAAAACCTATTTGCCGCCAAGAAGTATAATAGGATAATTGATTTGTCATTTTCAGATACGGGCAACGTCGGAAAATTTATGGAATTTTTCGACAATACGCTTTGGGATTACGTTATGACGGCTCTTGCCGTAATGCTCACCGTGCGTATGTTTACCTTGGATCGCGGATGTAAGGCAAATAAGGTAGTTTTTTCATCATCAAAATGCAAATCGCTGTTTTTTAAACAGTTGGCCGCCTGCTCCGCTCCCCTGCTGGGAACGGTGGTTTTCCATACCCTTCTTCAAATGCTCTGCGGCACATTGTTTTTCGGGGTTAAAAATTATGCGCTGCCCCTTCAGGCAGAGAGCATATTCGAATATTGCCCTTTTAATCTTACCATCGGAGGCTTTATTGCGCTTAAAAGCTTGGGAAAAATACTGTTCTACTTTCTGATCATTTCATTTTCTGCGTTGATGTCCGTTGTTATGAAAAAACAGCTTCCCGCTATTTTTACGTCCCTTTCCGCAGGAATCGCTTCAATTATAATATCAATGAATATGTACATTTTTGCGTCAAACGAAAATTTAGGGGTCGCCAGTGAGGAACGGATTATGTTTAACAATCTCAGAAGCTTTATGCCGTCCTGTCTTTTGAATCCGAAGGAATACTTTTTGTCCTTTGATTACATAAGTATTGGGGGATTGTATCTAAGCAGACTTACCGGTGTGATGACGGTAACGGCGGTGATTTCCGTTTTATGTGTGCTTTTGGCATTCCGTAATTATGCGAGGGCAGAAAAATGAATTTAAAGTTTAACAATACTACAAAAAAATACAAAAGCAAAATTGCACTGAACAGCTTTTCGGCAGAGCTTTCCGAGGGAATTTACGCACTTCTCGGACCGAACGGCGCAGGAAAATCCACGCTTATGAACATACTTGCGGGATTGCTGAAGCCCAGCGAGGGAGATATTTCCCTTGACGGAAGAGATACCGTAAAAATGGGAAGAGAATTCCGTGACATTTTAGGATATTTGCCGCAAGAACCGGGATTTTACCCTGCATTTTCGGGATTGGAGCTGATGGAATATTTTTCTGAGCTGAAAAATGTACGGAATCCCGAAAGCAGAATAAAGGAGCTGCTGGAATTTGTCAATCTCACCGAGGAGGCAAAGCGCAAGTATAAGGAATATTCCGGCGGAATGAAAAGACGGCTGGGAATAGCCATAAGCCTTTTAAACGATCCGAAAATCCTTATTCTTGACGAGCCTACGGCAGGTCTTGACCCTAAGGAAAGAATGCGCTTCAGAAATATAATCAGCCGCTTGGGAAGCGAGAAAATCGTAATTATCGCAACACATATCGTATCGGACGTTGAGACGGTTGCAGATAAAATTATATTCCTAAAATCAGGCAGTGTTGTAGGCTTCGGCACCATGTCAGAGGTTTTGAAAATTGCGGAGGGCAAGGTTTGGGAGATCAAAACGGCTCAAAGCGACGCCGATAATTATGCTTTGGAGCATTTTAATTCAAATGTTATAAAGCGTGACAACGATGTTATACTTCATATTGTGTCTGATGAAAAGCCCTTTTCGGACGCCGTCGCACAAGCTCCGTTGCTGGAAGACGTTTATATGTATCTGTTCAGCGAGAAATCGGAAAAGAGCGAACCGCAATGAAGGTATTCTTATTTGAAATCAAGAAGCTCTTTTCGTTAAAGCCGGTTCTATTGCTTCTTGCGGCAATCGCTTTGCAGATCGGCTTGACATTTTTGCCGGTGCAAAGAAGCCATGATTTTTCGTTAAGCATTTATAAAATCTATATGTTAAGATTACAGGGCGAGTTTACGGAAGAAAAATATTCGGAAATAAAAGCACTTTATGACAGTTATTCGGAATTATTGGCTTCTCATGAACAAATCGAGCTGGATTACCAAAACGGGAAAATCACTCTTGAAGAATTTTCCGATCATAATCTAAAATATCACAAGGCATTTGCGGAACATAAAACAGTTGAGTATATCCTTCAAAAAAGTGATTATTACAGTGATATCGGCGGAGAGTGCGTTTATTTTTACGATACGGATTGGGAGGATTTTATTGCGGGAACGAAATTTGATTTTATTGTGGCATTTTCCGTGATTTTTTTGATAATATCCGTTTTTTGCACCGAATATCAGACTAATTCCCGCACATCGGTTTTTACTTCTTCAAACGGACAGGGCAAGTTATGCGCTCAGAAGTTGATTTTATCCGGTGCTGCGGGACTTGTTGTTTCCATACTGCTGTTTTTTATGCGGTTTGGGGCATTTGCGGCTTTTCATGACGGTGCGGATAATCTTATCCGCAATATAATAGGTTACTCCCAATTCGGAGAAATAACGATTGCACAGTATTGTATAAACAATATACTGGTAAAGTCTGCTGCCTGGGCGGTTGGCGCATTGTTTGTGTGCGCTCTTTCAAACATAACAGAGAACGCCCTTTTTACTGCATTTTTGTCCTTTGTCGGAATAGTATGCCTTTCGATGTTTGGCGGGCTTTCCACAATTCCTTGGGTTTATGTTTTCTTGGGCGGGCTGCTTTCACGTAATTATCCACCGGACATAAGTCCGCTTTGGCTGATTTTTTCATTTATGATTAAATCGGCAGTTTATTCGGAAATAAGCCTTAAGCTGTGGTGCGGCCCTAAGCGTTATGTTCGTCAGCCATTCTGACACAGATTCGCTATTTCCTTGATTTCTGTGCCGAAAATATATTTTGCGAATAATGATGTGTGATATCGTTTCCAAGTAGTTTTTTCGGCTTGTTTCAAATCACGGATTAAAAGGGTCTCAGAGGGACACTATCAGAGCTTCCCCCAAATCATAAATAACATAACCTCTGATTTTGCGTTAGCAGAACCGGAGGTTTGCTTGTGGTATTGCTACCAAGTGGATTTTTGAGAAATTAAACATAAAAATATGCTCCCTGTTTGGTGGGAGCATATTAGGTGCCCGCCTTGCGGCTATGTTTTTGTGACCAAATAGATTTTTGGGTGGGATAATAAAATCAAAATCCGATGTCCCCCGCC
>DNUB01000279.1 GCA_003508605.1 Oscillospiraceae bacterium
GGGGCGTTGCCCCTCATTGAATGTGCTTTTTGGTCTCTCTTTATTGACAACTACTGCCATAATTGATATAATTGTAATCAATATATCTGCAAACTATAGTATTGGGTCGGCAACAAATATACAATTCATCATAAAATACGGGCAGAGAAGCAAATCAATATGGAGATTAAAAATGAAAAAGCACTTTTTACGGTTTTTGACCTTTATATTTGTTTTTACTTTGGCATTTTCGGCAGCGGGAACGGTAAACGCCGCAGATACCGATAATTTAAAGGACTGGATAATCTACACATATGACAACACCAACGGGCTTCCCACCAGCGAAGCCAACACGGTGCTGCAAACCTCGGACGGCTATGTGTGGATAGGCAGCTACGGCGGACTTATCCGCCATGACGGAACCTCCTTTCATAACTATTCGGAGGGGGGAGTGTTTCCCTCCTCGGGAATACGCACCCTTTTTGAGGACAGCAAGGGCAGGCTTTGGATAGGCACCAACGATATGGGCGTTTATTATTATGAAAACAACGAGTTTGTAAAGGTGCCCTTTGAAGATAATACAAAGTTTCTCTCCATACGCTCCTTTGCGGAGGGGCAGGACGGCACTCTGTACGTCGGCGCAACCTCCGGCCTTGCGGCGGTTAAGGACGGCAAAAGCCTTGAATATGTGGACGAGGAGCAGTGCAGCAGTACGGTGTACGGTATGGCCTCCGACAAGGAGGGAAATATCTGGGCCTGCATGGACGACGGAATCGCCCTTATTGTAAAGGATAAGAAGATAAAAAGCACCTTTAAGTCCGAGGATCATCTTAAGGCGGCGATTTACTGCGCAGGCTCGGACAGAGAGGGAAATATTTACTTAGGAACAAACAAAAATTACATATACAAGGTGGAAGTTGACGATACCTCCCATACCGACGCTTCATATAAGATCACCGAGTATGTTACGAAAAAGATATCCACCATCAACGATATAAAGCAGGACTCCGAGGGAAGAATATGGGCTGCCGCCATAAACGGAATAGAGTATATGGACTCCGACGGACAGTGGAGCATTGTCGACGAGGAGCTGACAAGTGCGGCAAGCGTCATAAACTTCGACTATGAGGGCAATATCTGGGCGGCCTCCAGCAGCAAGGGAATCATTCATATCGTTAAGGGAATGTTCAAAAGCTTTAACAACACTGCGGAAATCTCTCAGATTTCAATAAACGACATAACCGCCTGCAAGGACGGATATTATATCGGCACGGATACGGGGCTTATTGTTTTGGATAAAAAATTCAGAAGGATAAGCAGCACGGTTGCCGAAAAGGTTGAGGGCGACCGCATACGCAATATTACGGTTGACTCAAAGGATAATATTTGGGTGGGGACATACTACACCAACGGACTTTTAAAGCTTGATCCGAATACGGGAGAAATTACGGAGTTTAACGATGAAACGGGGCTTACCGACTCTCATATACGTATGATTTTGGAGCTGTCCGACGGAAGGATTGCAGTGGCAACCTCAAACGGTCTGAACATCATTAAGGACGATAAAGTCGTAAAAACCTATACCAAGGAGGACGGACTGACCAATCCCATAGTATTATGCCTGTGCGAGGGCAGGGACGGCACAATTTACGCAGGCAGCGACGGTTACGGCATCTATGCGATAAAGGACGATGAAATCCGGCATTACGGCGCAGACGAGGGTCTTTCCTCGGGCGTCGTCTTAAGGATAGTGAACGACCCGGACAGCGACGGACTTTATATAAGCGCAGGAAACAGCCTGTTCTTTTGGGATAAAAGCAAATTCAGACAGTTTACCAATTATGCGAAAAGCCCCGGAAGCGTTTTTGACATACACTTTGAGGGCGATGATATATGGCTTATGCAAAGCAACGGCTTAAATGTCATAAACAGAGAGAGCCTGAAAAACAGCGAGAACGCCTCGGTGAGAATAGTAGGCATTCCCTACGGGCTTACCGGCACCCTTAACGCCAATACATGGAACGAATACAAGGACGGATACCTTTTTCTGTCCACCTCCAACGGCGTTTCCGTTCTTAAAACCGAGGAAATAAACGCAGAGGAACGGGATATTTTGGTTTCTGTAAGCGATGTGGAGGCGGACAGTACGGTTTTCGCCTCTCCCGAAAGGGTAGAGGTGGACGGCTCGGTTACCCGTCTCACCTTTAATTTTGCCCCGCTGTCCTTTACCGAAAAGGACATAACGGTGCGGTATCAGTTAAAGGGCTTTGATACGGAATATACCGTGCTGCATAACACAAACCCCATGAGCGCAAGCTATACTAATCTCAGCGGCGGCGAATATGAGTTCATACTGCAGGTTTTAAACAGCAGCGGAACAGACGTTATAGGCTCCTTCTCCGTTCCCGTCATCAAGGAATATCAGCTTTGGGAAAAAACCTGGTTTTGGGTGCTGATGATTGCCGCCGTTTCGGTATGTATCATTTTTGCGGTGATTCTGTTCCTGCATTTCAAGACCGCCGCATTAAAAAAGCGTCAGAGGGAATACCGCCGCATTATAGATCAATCCCTCAGAACCTTTGCAAATATCATAGACGCAAAGGACAAATATACCAACGGTCATTCTCTGCGTGTGGCGACCTACTCCCTCGAAATAGCGAAAAAGCTCAGGCTTTCTAAGGAAGATCAGGAAAGGATTTATGACATCGCTCTTCTGCACGATATAGGAAAGATAGGCATTCCCGACAGCATACTCAACAAGGAGGGAAAGCTTACGGAAAAGGAAATGCAGACGGTAAAGCGTCACCCCACTATAGGCGGTCATATACTTAAGGACTTTACCTCTATCCCCGGAATAAGCGACGGCGCAAAGTATCATCACGAACGCTTTGACGGAAAGGGCTACAATGAGGGGCTAAGCGGAGAGGAAATTCCCTTTTTTGCAAGAATAATCTGCGTTGCGGACTGCTATGACACTATGGCGGGCGGCAGGCACTATCAGGAGAAAAAGGATCAGGACGATATCAAGGAAGAGCTTAAGCGTTGCTCGGGCACACAGTTCGATCCCGAAATAGCAAAGCTTATGCTTGAGCTTATAGACGAGGGAAAAGCTCCCATCGACTTTGAGGGCAACAGCTTCAGAAGCTTTTATGAGGACGAGGGGGAGTAAGCCTTTGCGGATTTTGCTGAACGCAGCCTAACCGAAAGCTATTTATGTGATTTGAAGATTTGAACATTAAAAAAGCAGCGATTATTAAAAACACACAGCAAACCCCCGTTTTTGCCGTCAAGGGCGAAAACGGGGGTTTAATTAAAGGGGGCTCTATAAATAAAAAAGTCCGCCGAAAATGTATATTAAGATATTTTTTCCGCAAAATACAGGTATCACCGATTATTCGGAATAACAGCAAAGAAAGGAAAAAAACAATGACTAACAAGGAATTGCTTTATATCGAGGACGCATTGGGACATGAGCAGTATTTTCAGGCAAAATGCAATGAAACAGCCTCGAAGCTCCTGGATCCTCAGCTTAAAACCTGCGTTCAGCAGATGGCGCAGAAGCATCAGCAGATTTTCCGCAGCTTTTACGGATTATTGTAATTAAATTTCGGGAGGTAACAAAATGGACGACAAAAACCTTATGGAGAATATCTTACTTTTGGAAAAGGGCGTATGCGACCTTTATATGCACGGTACCATCGAGTCTTCAACGGACAATGTTCACAACGCCTTTAATTCGGCGTTAAACGACTCCCTCTGTATGCAGGACGAGCTTTATGATAAAATGACTGCCAAGGGCTGGTATCCCACCGAGCAGGCGGAGCAGAACAGGATAAATACCGTCAGACAGAAATTCGGCGCACAGTGCTGAGCTTTTACCGTATATCTTAAAACAGCGCCGCACAAAGCAGTAATAAGGCTTTGTGCGTCGCTGAAATTCAATGAGGGGCAACGCCCC
>DNUB01000171.1:0-2506 GCA_003508605.1 Oscillospiraceae bacterium
CCCCGGATTTTTCATAAATTTGGGGCACTGCCCCTCATTGAATCACTCAGACAGCTCATTATCGCCCCCCGATTAAGGCGAAGCTTAAGGCATAAAAAACCTCTGCGTCAAAAACGCCGGGCAATACAGCATATTGCTGTGCTTTTTTTCCTTAATATTTTTCTTTTGCGCCTGCAGCCTGCGGCAAGCCTCAATCGGGGAGGAATAAACGAAAGCGTCGGTTCGGCTGCTGCGGTATCGCCGTAATTTTCGGCAATGCCGCATCAATATTGCATAAAAAATTACTGTACAATATTGCTTTATTATTTTTAATCAGAGAGGTTAAAGAAACGCAAAATGCCAATTATCAAAAAGAAGGTTAAACAGCCCAATCCTGCCAGAACACTTACCCTGAGCCTTTTGGCGGTAATTGCAGCGGGTACGGTTTTATTATGGCTGCCCATATCGTCTAAGGACGGTATCTGGACTGATTTTATCGACTGCTTTTTCACGGCGGTTTCCGCCACCACCACCACGGGCATAACGGTAGTAGATACCTTTAACCACTGGACGATTTTCGGTCAGGCGGTGCTGCTTGCAATGACTCAGATAGGCGGATTGGGTCTGGTAATTATTCTTACCTTTTTCAACTTTGCCGCAGGTAAAAAAATGGGGCTTATGAAAACCAGCGCAATAGCGGGAGAGGTCAGCGTAAGCGGCATAGTGGGAGTAAAGCGGCTGTTTATAAGGATAGGTACATATACTCTTATTATGGAGGGCGTGGGTGCGCTTATTATGGGCTTTACCTTAGTCCCGCAGTATGGGGGCTACGGTGCGTTTATGGCAGCCTTTACCTCTATTTCCGCATTCTGCAACGGCGGACTCGATCTTTTCAGCATAGGCAGCGGTCTTTCGGGCTACAGCAGCGCTCCGCAGGTTCATGCGGTTATTGCCGCTCTGATATTCTTGGGAGGAATAGGCTTTGTCGTCTGGGACGATATAAGAAACTATTTCAGAACAAAAAGACTTACCATGCACACCAAGCTGGTGCTTATATACAGTGCCGCTCTGTTTTTCATAGGCTTTTTGGCATATTTTATAGTTACATTGGTTAATCAGGAGCAATTCGGGGATATGACGATAACGGATAAGCTTTTCTGCTCCGCATTTACCAGCGTTTCGGCACGCTCGGCAGGCTTTAATATAAAGGATATAGCCCTTGTCAACGACTTTTCCAAAATAACCACTACCCTTTTAATGTTTATCGGCTCTGCGCCCGCTTCCACAGGCGGCGGCATAAGGGTCACCACCCTCGCCATTCTCCTTGCCACGGTTGAAGCGGTGCTTAAAAATTACGACGACGCCCGTCTTTACGGTCACAGCGTAAGCAAGCGGCTGGTGTACAAGGCGTTGTCGGTTCTGATTTTGTCGGTGGGCTTCTGTGTTATCTGCTTTACGGGAATTTATCTTATTAACCCGCAGATAGCGGAGGTTGACATACTTTACGAGGTGGTTTCCGCCTTTACCACCACCGGCTTTTCGGCGGGAGTATCCGCAGCCGTCGACCCTGCGTCAAAGCTTATGCTCTGTCTTGCAATGCTGGCAGGAAGAGTGGGACCCGTTTCCCTTCTGCTGTCTTTGAGGAACGACAAGGGCGACGCCGATAAGGGAAAAATTCTGCCCGGCTGTGAAATTTTGATAGGCTGATATTATGGAAGAAAAATTCAAGCTTAACGATAATATTGAGGTATTTGTAAACGAGGATCACCGCTTCGGCACAGATGCGGTGCTTTTGGCGGACTTTGCCGCCCCCCTTCCCAATATGTCGGTGTGCGATCTGTGCACGGGCTGCGGCATAATTCCTCTGTACTTTTGTAAAAACAAGCCGCCTAAAAGGATCTACGGAGTAGAGCTTCAAAAGGAGGCCTCGGAGCTGTTCCGAAAGGGAATAGAAAAAAACGGCTTGGAGGACAGAGTTTTTTCCCTTAACGCCGATCTTACCGATTTGGAAAGGCTCGGCAGTCTTATTCCCATGAACACACTTGATATGGTGACGGTAAACCCTCCGTATTACAGGGAAAATTCGGGGAAGGAAAGGCTGTCTCCGGCGCAGAAAATTGCCCGCCATGAAACGGCCTGTTCTTTGAAGCAGGTCATAGAGGCGGCGGATTTTCTGTTAAAATACGGCGGCTCATTAAAAATGTGCCATCTTCCCGAAAGGCTGGGCGAGATTTTTTATCTTATGTCGGCGCACAATATTCAGCCGAAAAAGCTTACCCTGGTATGCAATAAGGAGGGGGAAAAGCCCTGGCTCGCCTTGGTATCGGGGAAAAAGGGCGGAAAAATCGGACTCCGGGTCACCGAGTCTTTTATAATGCGGGATAAGAACGGAGAGTACACCGAAAGGACCAAAAAGGTTTACGAATGATAGAATCGGTTTAATTCTGTTTATGAAAGGAACAACATTGGGCAAGCTATATATTGTGGGAACGCCTATAGGCAATTTGGGGGATTTTTCTCCCCGCGC
>DNUB01000171.1:2720-5158 GCA_003508605.1 Oscillospiraceae bacterium
ATTTTTCTCCCAGAGCGCAGGAAATATTAAAGGAAGCGGACTTTATCTGCGCCGAGGATACAAGGGTAAGCGGTGTTCTTTTATCGAAATTCAATATAAAAAAGCAAATGATAAGCTATCACGAGCATAACGCCCGGCAAAGGGGGGAGGAAATTCTCCCCAGACTGTTAGAGGGGGAAAGCTGCGCCGTTGTAACCGATGCGGGAATGCCCTGTATAAGCGATCCGGGAGAAGAAATCGTCAAGCTTTGCGCCGAACACGGAATCGAGGTGGTGACTGTGCCCGGACCTACCGCCGCCATGTCCGCCCTTGCCGTAAGCGGACTTGACACAAAGCGTTTTTGCTTTGAGGGCTTTTTAAGCGTTACCAAAAGAATACGCAGAGAGCATCTTGAGCAGCTTAAGCCCTTGCCTCAGACCCTGATTTTTTACGAAGCTCCCCATAAGCTGAAAAACACCTTAGCGGATCTGCTGGAGATTCTCGGCGACAGAAGAATAAGCCTTTGCCGAGAGCTTACAAAGGTTCACGAGGAGGTGATCAGGGGAACGGTTTCCGAAATGATCGGTTTTTATAACGAGCATGAGCCTCGAGGGGAATATGTGCTTATTGTCGAGGGAGCAAAGGAAAAAAAGGATTCGGAGTATACCCTGGAGCAGGCGGTTATGCTTGCGGAGGAGCTTAAGGGAAAAGGAATGAAGCCCTCGGAGGCGTGCAGGGAGGCTGCAAGGCGGACAGGGTTCGGCAAATCGGAAATATACGGCGTATTGGTGGGCAGAAGAGATTTGCAGTCTAAAGGTTAAGAGCTTGTCCTCAATCACAGGAAAACCATATATTTTATCGCAATATCCCTATGCAAACAGGTTCCAATTGCCCTCAATCACAAGAAAATCATATATTTATCACAATATCGGTTTACAATTTCTATGGAGAAAGGATCTTATATGAAGATGAAAAAAAACACGCTTTCCATCATTTTGGCTATCGGTGCAATTTTAGCGGCGGTGGCAGTTCTTATCTTTAAGCTGGGACAGCAGTCAGCAAGCAATGCAAATTGGGGCGAATACGACGATTACGGTTGGTCATAAGCCTTGAAAAAAATTATAATTTTTATTCTCATAGGAGTGGTGGCGGTTTTGCTGGCAGTAGCGGCAATAGCCTTTTTTAACCCCTTTCAGAAGTATTTCGACAAGGTGTTTGTGCCGCAGGAGGAGCCTCCCCTGGGAAACGCAGGCTGCAGCTGTATATGGAGAAGCTCGGATAACGCTTCATATTCGGCTGCTGCGGAAATTCCCATAAAAATGACGGAACGGTATTTTGAATGCTTCTACACCGCTCTCGGAGATAAAAATGCGGACTGCCTGCAAGCTCTGTCCGAGCTTTACGCAAGCGGCTGCAGGGATATGGTTTACGATCTGGCGGCTCTTTACTCAAACGAAATGCGGCTGAAGGGCTCTTCTGCGGATCTGAGCATTAAATCCGCAGCGGTTCACCTTTGGCTGAAAAACATAGTACCTGTGGGTAATAACGGCTTTATAATCTCTCTCAGACAAAGTGCGGAAATAGTTTTTGACAAAATGAAGGGGATAACAAGCGGCGAGGGCATATATGAGCATACCTTTGTTATGGAGAAGTACAGCGGACAGTGGTATATAACCTCTCACGAGTGCGGCGGAGGGGTATGGAGCTACAGCGTTAAAGCCATGAACTCAATTTGCGGCAGCAGCAATCCCTCTTACGACCTGCTCAGGGAGAAGCTGGGAGATTTCCGCAGAGTTCTGCCCACAAAAATAAAAGCGGTCTCCCGGCTGATAACGGTCAAGGGCTATGACAGTGCGCTTCCCTCCGTGCAGCAGGAGTACGGCAGAGAGGGGGCGGTGGAGTACGCCTTCAAGTGGAGCAGTGCTTTGGATTTAACAAGAAATACGGACTCATGGCAGGACTACGAGGATGACAGCGTAAATTTTGTTTCACAGTGTATTTTTGCGGGAATAGGCAAAATGGATACCGAGGGCAAAAACAAGTGGAAGTGGTTCGATCCGAAAATCGATCTTGAAAGCTCAGACAGCGGCTGCTCCAACTCATGGTTCAAGCCCGAAAGCTTTTGGATATACTGCACCGAAAACGACCACAGAGGCGTATGCTGTCTCGGAGGAGCGGCGGGAGGACAGCTTGAAAAGGGCGACGTAGTTCAGCTTATGATGAGCGATAAGGTGTTTTCGCAGGTTATTGTCACCGATGTGGTAACGGACGTAAGCAAAAACACATTGGATTTTCTGGTAACGGGTCATGACAGCGAATATGTAAATTTCCCCTTAAGCCTTATTCCCTGCGACAGCGTTCGCTTTATCAAAATTCTCGGGTGGAACGACTGATTTTTCAGCCTTTCCTCCAAAGCCCGCAGCTGTCGGCGCTGCGGCTGTTCAATGAGGGGCAACGCC
>DNUB01000220.1:0-4905 GCA_003508605.1 Oscillospiraceae bacterium
CGAAAGGAAAAAGGTCTTAGGGAAAAACCATCAGGGTTTTTCCCTAAATTAGGATCATAGCCCTAAAATCAAGGCTTTGCCGAAAATCGGCGTCAGCTTGTCGAAAAACCACAGGTTTCAAAGGTTTTTCGACAAGCTGACAAAACCACGTTTGAATAACGTGGTTTTGTCTTTATTCAATTGGGGTAAATCAGTTTTGTCCCTGTCTGTCCTTAAGGATAACGTCATGAGAGCCGCCCTCGATAATGCTTGTGGAGGAAACCAGTGTAAGCACGGCCTTTTCCTGCAATTCCGCAATGGTAAGGCAGCCGCAGTTGCACATAGTGGATTTTACCTTTGCAAGGGTGCGGGTTACATTGTCCTTCAGGCTGCCCGCATAAGGCACATAGCTGTCAACGCCCTCCTCAAAGGAAAGCTTTTTGTCTCCGCCCAAGTCGTAACGCTGCCAGTTTCTTGCACGGTTTGAGCCTTCGCCCCAATATTCCTTTACATAAGTACCGTTAAGCAAAACCTTGTTGGTGGGGGATTCGTCAAAGCGGCTGAAATATCTGCCCAGCATAATAAAATCCGCACCCATGGCAAGGGCAAGGGTAATATGGTAATCATGAACTATGCCGCCGTCGCTGCATACGGGAATATATACGCCCGTTTCCTCATAATAACGGTCCCGCTCCTCGCACACCTCGATAAGAGCCGTTGCCTGTCCTCTGCCTATGCCCTTTGTTTCTCGGGTAATGCAGATAGAGCCGCCGCCTATGCCTACCTTTATAAAATCCGCACCGCATTCCGCAAGAAATCTGAAGCCCTCCTTGCTTACCACGTTTCCTGCGCCTACCTTAACCGAATCTCCGTAACGCTCCCTTATCCAGTTTATGGTGAGCCTTTGCCATTCGGAGTAGCCCTCGGAGCTGTCGATACAAAGCACGTCCGCTCCCGCCTCCACCAATGCGGGGACTCTTTGAGCGTAGTCCCTGGTATTTATGCCCGCACCCACCACATAACGCTTTGCGGTGTCCAAAAGCTCGTTCTGATTGCTCTTGTGGTTTTCGTAATCCTTGCGGAACACGAAATAAAGAAGCTTTCCGTCCTTGTCTATAATGGGGAGGGAATTAAGCTTATGATCCCATATGATATCGTTTGCCTCTTTTAAGGTAGTGCCCTCGGGAGCGGTGATGAGCTTATCGAAGGGAGTCATAAAGGTGCTTACCTTTTCGTCGGGGGACATTCTTGAAACACGGTAATCCCTGCCCGTTACTATGCCCACCATCTTTGTGTCGGAGGTGCCGTCCTCGGTAACGGGCATGGTGGAATGCCCTGTTTTTTCCTTAAGCTCAAGCACGTCCCGCAGGGTCATTTCCGGGCTTAAATTGCTGTCGCTCTTTACATAGCCCGCCTTATAGGTCTTTACCTTTTTAACCATTTCCGCTTCCGCTTCAACGGATTGAGAGCCGTAAATAAAGCTTACCCCTCCCTCTTTGGCAAGAGCCACCGCCATTTTATCGTCGGAAACCGACTGCATAATTGCGGACACAAGAGGGATATTCATGGAGATGGAAGCCGTCTCCCCCTTTTTGAACTTTACCAGGGGTGTTTTTAAGGATACATTGGCGGGAATACATTTATCCGAGCTGTATCCCGGAACTAAAAGGTATTCGCCGAAGGTGTGGGAGGGTTCGGAGTAAATCTTAGCCATAGTGTTTTTCCTTTCCAAATATGTTTGTTTGACCCCCTTAAAGGCTTGCGAAGCACCGTCCGACCGAAGCATGTCCTATTTGCCCTTTTGCCGCTGCGCCCTGCCCGTTTTTCTTGAAATACATACTGTATTCCCACAAAAAACAGGCTTTGCCCGACGGCAAAATTGCCATATCATACGGTATATCTTTCGGTACTTCTTCGGTTTTCGAGGAGGTCTGCTATTGAATTTTTTATGGTGTGCGGCGCCGCATTAAAGCTCGTTTCTGTTTTCCAAGGCTCTTTGAAGCGTGACCTCGTCGGCATATTCAAGGGTGCTTCCCGCAGGCAGTCCGTAGGCAAGCCTTGTAACCTTTATTCCCAAAGGCTTTATTAAACGGCTGATGTATGACGCAGTGGTTTCCCCCTCTATAGTGGGGTTGGTTGCCATAATGACCTCGTCTATGTCGCCGCTCAGCCTGCTCATAAGCTCTCTTATCCGTATGTCCTCGGGGGCGACGTTATCGGCGGGGGACAGCAGACCGTGAAGTACATGATACACTCCCTCAAAGCCCCCCGAACGTTCAAAGGCGGCTACGTCCTTTGGAGATTCCACCACGCATATTATTTTTCGGTTTCTTTGTTGGTCGGAGCAGAGAGAGCAAATTTCCTTTTCGGTAAAATTCTGACAGCACTTGCAGAAATTAACCGATTTTCTGGCCTTTAAAATAGTTTCGGAAAACTCCTCCACCTGCTCCAAAGGCATATTGAGGATATGGTAGGCCAAACGTCCTGCGCTTTTTATGCCGATTCCGGGAAGCTTTGCCAGCTGCTCCGATACCAGAAGAAGCGGCAAAGGGCTGTACTCCGCCATATCAGAACAAGCCGGGCATAGACAGACCGCCCGTTGCCTTTTCCATTTCCTTGGTGGTTTCCTCTTCCACCTTTTCCAGCATTGCGTTTACTCCTGCAACGATTATATCCTCCAAATCCTCGGGGCTGTCCTTGTCAATGCAGTCGGGGTTAAGCTTTACCGTCTTCAGCTTTCTGCCGCCCGTCATGGTAAGCTCTATCATTCCGCCTCCTGCGGCAACGGTAAAATCGGTTTCGTCAAGTCTTTTCTGAACCTTTTCGATATCGTCCTGCATTTTCTGAGCCTTCTGAATCATCTGATTCATATTTGACGCTCCCCTTGCCTGATATTCCTGAGGTAATCTTGCTTTCATAAAAGTATCTCCTTTGCTTTGATTTTTTCATATTTAATATTTAACTTAACAGTATGATGCTGCTATTTGACCGTAACGTTTATTCCAAGGGCTTTTGCCTTGTTCAAAAACGGCGTGATAAGGTCGCTGTCCTCCGACTGCGGCGGGGGAGCTTCTTTTAAAACAAGGATTTCCGTTTCTCCGCCCAAAACCTCCCTTGCACGCTGTCTTAAGGCTTCCGCCTTTGCTCCGTCCTTTAAGACGCTTTCCGAGGAGGCTGCGGCTGAAATATATATTTTTCCGTCATATAGATAGGCCTGAGAGCTTTTTAACAGAGCCCTGACCCTTGCCCCCATTCCCGAAATGATTTCCTGCCATTGGGGAAGGGGATTTGCATTTTGAGGAAGTATAAAGTCCGTTTCGGGTATAGGGTATCCGCTTTTCGTCTGTGCTTTTGTTTTTTCGGCATTCGGTTCTGCCTGATCCGATTTAACGTTTTGCTCGTTTTTGTCCGATTTTTTCTTTTCGGAAGCCGTTCCCGTCTCGGCTTGCTTTTTTTCGCCGGGAGCTTTGGAGGACGTTTTGCCGGCGGGATTTTCTCCCTTGCCGCTGTTTAGGGAGTCGGCTTGAGCAGGCTCCTGCGCAAATCCGTCATAGCCGCCCTCAAAGGCTTCCTCGGCGGGAGGAGGGGGAGGCAGGGGAATGTCGTCGTATGAGGGTATATGCTCCGCTCCGATTTCCGACCGACCGGAGGGGGAAGCCTGCTCCTCCCGGGCAGCCGCACTGTTTTTCGCCGTGCCGCCCTTTCCCTTTATATCCGGTTTCGTGTTTTCGGATAAAGACTCATAAGGGCTGTAAGCCCGATCTGTTTTTCGGCTTAAGTATTCCGTCTTTTCTTCGGAGTCGGAGGCGTTTTTTTCTTCCCCTTCCGCTTTTTCGCCCTCATTGTTCAAAGCGTTATTTTCTCCTGCAAAAACCGCTTTTTCAAGGGAAAGATTTTCCAGCCTGTTCTCCAATGCGCCTATGCGGGAAATAAGCGATGATACGTCGCAGGCAAGCTTGGGAGAGGTAAGCCTTATTAAAAGCTGCTCCGCTAAAAGGCGGGCCTGTCCCGTCTGCTTCATTCGGTTAATGTTGTCCAAGCTGTCGGAAATAAGGTCGATATGCCGCATTATTTCTTCAAGAGAATAGTCCCCGCACTGAATGCGGTACTGTGAAAGCTCCGAGTCCGAGGCCCTTATAAGCTCCTCGCCTACGGTTTTTTCCAGCATCAAATTGCGGTAATGAGCGGTAAGCTCTTCAATAAAACGGCTTATATCCCTGCCCTCTTCGATAAGTCCGTCCAGCACCTTTAAGGCGGCGGCAGGATTTTTATCGGCAGCAGCCCTCGATACCGCAAAAAGATATTCGCTTTCTGCTGCGCCGCTGCACTGCCGTACCAGCTCCTCGTCAATTCTGCGGGAAACGGAAACGCACTGATCCAAAAGAGAAAGAGCGTCTCTCATAGCTCCGTCCGACAGCCTTGCTATAAGCTTTGCCGCCGAGGGATCGAGGCTTATTTCCTCCTTTTGCGCAATTTCAAGAAGCCGCTTAGCAGACTGTTGGGGATCGATTTTTGAAAATAAAAACTGCTGACATCTTGAAAGAATCGTAGCCGGTACTTTATAATACTCCGTGGTGGCTAAAATAAAAATAACATGTGAGGGCGGTTCTTCAAGAGTTTTGAGAAGCGCATTAAATGCGCCTGCCGAAAGCATATGCACCTCGTCTATAATGTAAACCTTGTATTTGCAGTCTATGGGGGTATAAATGACCTCGTCCCGAATCTGGCGGATATTGTCCACGCCGTTGTTCGAGGCGGCGTCTATCTCGATAATATCCGTAGAGCCTTCCTCAACGGCCTTGCACGCAGCGCATTCGCCGCAGGGGCTTCCGTTTTTCGGCGAAAGGCAGTTTACCGCCTTTGCCATAATTTTGGCGCAGGAGGTTTTTCCCGTTCCCCTTGTGCCCGTAAAGAGATAGGCGTGAG
>DNUB01000220.1:5221-5555 GCA_003508605.1 Oscillospiraceae bacterium
TGCCCGTAAAGAGATAGGCGTGAGCGATCTGTCCTGTGGAAACCTGATTTTTAAGCGTAGTCGTAATATGCTCCTGGGAAATAACATCGTCGAATGTAACGGGACGGTATTTTCTGTAAAGGGCTAAATACATTCCTTGTTATTCCTCCTTTTTACGGGCTTTTATGCAGCCGCAATACTTCCGACGGGACAGCCCTCAGGCTTTTCCTGCGATTTTAAGAAACGGTAAAAAATAGTCTATGATTTAACAATCCTTGCCTTTTATATTATGAGCCTCTCATTACGGGGCAGATACCTGCCCACAGCCGGTAATCCGCTTAATGCTGCTCGGTTC
>DNUB01000220.1:5864-8472 GCA_003508605.1 Oscillospiraceae bacterium
CCCCGCCTGACATGGTTCACGGCACTGACTTGGGCAGGGCTTTCCGCCCCGTAATCAAAGGCTCATTTAATGAGGTGAAGCACCTCTGCTTATTACCAAAATCCGGACGTCCCCCACTGAAGCCCCAATGGGCTTACGACTCGGATTTTCATAAATTCGGGACAATGCCCCTTATAGAAAACCCGAAATGTCTTTACCGCAAAGTGAAAGAACATCTTTTTTTCGATTTTGTGATTTATCTATTATAACCCATTTCTTCAAAAAAATCAAGGGATTAGGGAAAGAAATTTGCGTACGGCGATAAACGGTATGCTTTTACTCTCCTATAATCAGCTCCAGGGCGTAGGGCAGCTTTTTTATTTCCTCGCAAAATTCTCTCCATTCGGGCAGACGGTGGTTTTTACGCTGGCTGTAGATTGTTTTTAGGCAGCGGTAATTTGTGGTAAGCCTTGCGGTAAGCTCAAAGCCGCAGGGATTGGAGTACAGCAGCCTTAAGTAGTCCTCCGGGTCGTTAGTTTCATTATAGCGGCTTTTAAGCTCCTCCATAATCTCAATAATACGGGGATCCACATATTTGTTATACTGCTTTGAAAGGTCAAATTTTGCAATTCTGTGCATGGTGGACTGACTTGACACAAATTCGAGAAATCTGTATCTTTCCGCCTCCGTCCATGCCTTTACCGTAAAGGTCAGGTCAAAGGCAACCCGTATTCCCGTAAGAAACTGGTCGTGTCCCTCGCCCTTTGGACTTTGGGCAAGGCTTTTTATTCTGTCGGTAATATCGCCGCTTACCGATCCGGTATCCACGGCCATGGGGTACTTGCTTGCCTTAAAGCTTTCCTCCATATCATAAACCTTTATATTTTCAAGCTTCATATTTTTCCTTTCCTAGCCGAGCTTTATCGGATTTTTTTGGAGATTCCGTTTATGTGCGCTGCCCTAAAAGCCTCGGTTGAGCAAAAGCGGTTTTCGGAGCTTTTGCTTTGGTTTGAGATGGGTGCTTTGGCGGATAGGCGGCAGGGCCGTGTTCCGAAGCCGAAAAATCATTCGGAAAGCATAAACATATCATAAATTACCCGAACAGCCTTTTCAAAGTCCTTTTCATGTATGCCCACTATAATGTTAAGCTCGCTGGAGCCTTGGTCTATCATTTTTATATTTATATTTGCGTGGGAAAGCGCGGCGAATATTCTTGTAGCCGTTCCCTTTCTCTCCTTCATGCCCCGTCCCACTACCGCCACAAGGGCAAAATTGTTTATCACCTCAATGTGGTTGGGACGGCAGACCTGCTCGATATATTCGACTGTATTGGGGTGGGCTTCAAGCTCCTCGGTGCTTACCACAAGGCTCATGGTGTCTATGCCTGTGGGTATGTGCTCAAAGCCGATGCCCTCGTTATCGAAAACGGTAAGCAGTCTTCTTAAAAAGCCTACCTCGGAGTTCATCTCGTCCTTTTCTATGGAGATAACGCTGAAGTGCTTTTTTCCCGCAATTCCGGTAATTATTTTACTGTCCGCCTCTTTCGGAGCTTCGGGAACAATCATCGTACCCTTGGCGTCGGGAATATTGGTATTTCTTATATTTATGGGGATTCTTGCGGTGCGCACGGGGAAAATGGCGTCCTGATGAAGCACTCCCGCACCCATATAGGAAAGCTCCCTTAATTCCTTGTAGGTGATGTATTCGATTATTTCGGGATTTTCGACTATGTGGGGATCCGCCGCCAGAAAGCCGCTTACGTCGGTCCAGTTTTCATACAGGTCGGCATTTATCGCCTTTGCCACCACCGAGCCTGTGAAGTCGCTTCCGCCTCTGCTGAAGGTCTGTATGGTGCCGTCGGGTCTTGCTCCGTAAAATCCCGGAATCACAGCCTCGGGATATCCGCCTAAAACCGAGGCAAGGCAGGCGTCCGTAAGGTCATGGTCAAATTCTCCGTTTGCGGCAAAATAAATGCACTTAGCGGCGTCCACAAACTGAAAGCCCAAGTAATTTGCGAGAATAATGCCGTTAAGGTATTCGCCTCTGCTTGCGGCATAGTCTCTTCCCGCTCTTTTTCTGAAATTTTCCGCAATAATGTCGTATTCACCGTCAAGATTTATGGTAAGCCCCAAATCGCTTATAATTTCGTTAAATCTTTCCGCTATGGGAAGAAATTCGGCTGTTGCGTTTTTTCCCTTTCCCACCGCTTCATAGCACTGATACAGCATATCGGTTACTTTGGTATCCTCGGGAAATCTTTTTCCGGGAGCGGAGGGAACTACATATCTTCTTTCCCTGTCCGAACGTATAATTTCCGCCACCTTGCGGAATTGGTTTGCGTCGGCAAGAGAGCTGCCGCCGAATTTAACTACCTTTGCCATTTATCGTTTGCCCTTTCTGTCATATGTTTGGAGGTTGCTTTTAAAGGATTTTGAAAATGTTTTCCGAAATTATATTAACATATTCAAACAGTATAACATATTATATGCAAAAATGCAACTTTTTGAAAACGAAAATTTTTTGTCCCAAAAATCGGAGCGGGCTTATCAGTGGGTTTTTGTTTTTTCCGCCTTGCGAGGAGTTACTGCGTTGGCTTTTTGAACTGCGTTTGGCTTTTTGAACTGCGTTT
>DNUB01000256.1 GCA_003508605.1 Oscillospiraceae bacterium
TAAAATTGTTGTGCGGGTGGGGTTGGGGCGGGTCTTTTTAGGGCGGGTCTTGGAGAATAGCGCATTATTCTTTTTTATTGCTGTTCTGTTTTGGCAGCCTTTTTATTTTTTCTTTTTACGATTTTGGAAGTTGAACCAAAACTCGATATTATTTTAACTGCGTCTTTGCAAATACTGCCGCAGCAACATAATCCGCTCCTGCCGACCTTAATGCTTTTGCACACTCCGACAAGGTGCTTCCCGTGGTGCATACATCATCTAAGATCAGTATTCTCCTTCCCGTTAAGTCAAGACCTTTTGAAACGGCGGAAAACACGCCCTTTACATTCTCCTTGCGTTCCTTGGCACTTAATTTCTTTTGCTCAAGGGTGTCTTTGTTCTTTTTCAGCAGAGTAACAAATTTTAGTCCCAAAAGTCCCGACAATTCCTTGGCTAAAATCTTTGTTTGATTATACCCTCTTTTAAAAATATCCCTTTTCCTCATGGGCACATAGGTTATATAATCGTAGTCGACAGCTCCTTCCTCCTTAAGCCGTTTATAAATCATATAAGCGGCTGCGGATATGGCATAGCCGTTGTTTTCGTTTTTTATTTTGGATACAAAGGCTCTGCTGACAATATCATAGCTTGTAAATGCCGTAAAACCGTCCAAAAGTTCAGGTGCCTCCTGCTGCGGAGGCGGAGCAAAGAAGCTTCCGCAGCCGCTGCAGTGATACTCGTCAAATGATATGATTTTATCACAAAAGGGACAGCGGTTGGGATATGCAAAATCCAACAGCCACCTTTTTAAAAGATAGATTCTTGATATTCCGTTAATTTTGTCAGTCCTTCTAAAGACCTCCATAAGTTTTAATTTCCTTTGCTGTTTTTTAGGGCAATTTTAAGCAGCGGCTTTATGCAGGAATATCTCAGGGTTCTTCGGTTGTTGCTTACCATAACCTCCACCTGATCCCTTGTTCCTATTAAGATAAGAATGTTTTTTGCCCTTGTAACGCCTGTGTACAAAAGATTTCGGTACATCAGATTTCTGCTGATGGAGGTCAGCGGCAGAATAACCGCACTATACTCACTGCCTTGGCTTTTATGTATCGTAACGGCGTAAGCCAAATCCAGCCTTCTCATCATTTCGGCGGTATATTCAGCTCTTTTTCCATCAAAATTTATTATAATATTTCCGCTGTGCTTGTCCATTTCTTCAATAAACCCGATATCCCCGTTAAAAACTCCCTGCCCCTGTTCCGCTCCTTTTCGCCAATCAATGTCATAATCGTTTTTTATCTGCATAACCTTATCGCCCACACGAAAAACCGTGTCAAAAACCTTTATTTCGCCCTTTGCCTTCGAGGGAGGATTTAAAGCCAGCTGCAAAGCCCTGTTAAGCTCTTTCGTTCCCGTACACCCTAATCTGGTAGGGGTAAGAATCTGTATATCTTCTAAGGGCGAATAACCGTAGGTTTTCGGAAGCCTTGTTTTGGTAAGCTGAATAACCAGCTTGGGAATTTCCGTTTCATCGGGACAGCACATAAAGAAAAAGTCGTTTTTTCTGTCGTTCAGCTCGGGAAGCTCCCCTTTTACAATTTTATGGGCATTGGTAACGATAAGACTTTCCGCAGCTTGTCTGAAAATCTTTGTAAGCTCAACCGTAGGGATATCTCCCTCAGCAATAAGATCCTTCAGTACATTACCTGCGCCCACCGACGGAAGCTGATGACTGTCTCCCACCATTATAAGAGAGGCCGAGGGCTTTAAAGCTCTCAGCAGAGCCTCAAACAGCAGAACGTCCACCATAGACATTTCGTCGACTATCACCACATCGGATTTTAAAGGGCTTTTTTCATTTTTCTTGAAGGCAAGCCTGTCTGTAACCGTAGGATCAACTTCTAAAAGCCTGTGTATGGTTTTTGCGGATTCCCCCGTTACCTCGCTCATTCTTTTGGCAGCTCTGCCTGTGGGGGCGGCTAAGGACAGGCTTTTTTTCTGCTGCTTTAAAAGCTGAATTATTCCGTTAAGGGTTGTGGTCTTTCCTGTTCCCGGACCGCCTGTCATTATAAACACCTTATTTCCCATACAGCCGTTTATTGCCGCCTTCTGCATGGTTTCATACTGAATGCTTTCGGCAAACTCGATTCCTTTAATTTCAGTCGACCAATCTTTAAGCTGAGTTCCCGACATATTCAGCATAAAAGCAAGCTTGTCCGCAATATATTTTTCCGCACGGTAATACTCTCTCAAATATATGTAGCTTTTATCGCCTATTGTAAGGATCTCCAGCTGACCGCTTTTTAACGCTTCGTCCATTCCCCTGTGAATGGTATCTGCATTAAGTTCTAAAATTTCCTGAGCAACCTCCACAAGCTTATTGACAGGCAGACAGGCATGCCCTGCGTCGGCATTTTCTCTTAAAAAGCACATTAGCCCCGCTATTATCCTGTTTGTGCTGTCATTGCTTATGCCCTCGGAAAAAGCGATGGCGTCGGCACGGTCAAAATCCAAGCCTATTGTTTCGTCGCAAAGTATGTAGGGATTATCCTTAATAAAAGCAATAGATGAGCTTTCGTATTTTTTCCATACCTCCGCCGCCACAGCAGGACTGATATCAAATTTCTGCAAATACTCCACAACATTTTTCATTCCGCTCAGCTTTCGGTATTCCGTGCTTATAAAAAGAGCCTTATCGCTTGTAACTCCTTTTAATTCCGACAGGCTTAACGGATCGTTTTCTATAATATCCAGGGAATCCGAACCGAAACGCTCAACGATCTTTTTAGCAAGAGCGGGGCCTACGCCCTTTATTATGCCTGAGCCTAAATATTTGCGTATTTCTGCGGGAGAGGTGGGCAGGGTGCGGATACAGGTCACTGCCTTAAACTGCCTGCCGTATTTTGCACTGTAAACATATCCTCCCGTAAGCTCCAGTCTTTCCCCCTCGGAAATACTCCCAAGCTCTCCAACAACGGTTATCATCTGACCGCTGCAGTCCAAATCAAATACCACATAACCCGTATCCAAGTTGCTGAATACTATTTCATCAACACTTCCGTTAAGCTTTTCCAGATTTTCTTCCATAACTCTTTTCTTTCTCTTTTTTCTTTAATAAAAGGCATGACGCTTTATTTACCAACCCTAAATAAACCGTTCTGCAAACCGCATATCCCCCTATTATTCCTAAAAACACCGATAAGAAAAACCATAGGAACTGCATAAAATCACCTCGTTATATTTTATGCGGTTTGTTTTTTTCGGTTACATTGATTACGCCTTACACAAAACAGCGTTCCAGTCTGCTTCCTCTTTTATTTTTTGAACTGTAATTCCGTTTTCCTTTAAAGCTTCCAGCACTTCCCCCAATCTTTCGGTAATTACACCTGAAACAATAACAGTGCCATTCTCTTTAAGAAAGCCTTTAAAATAAGGACACATCTTAATTATAACATCCGCCACGATATTAGCTGTGATTACGTCATATCCGCCGCCTATTTTTTCTCTTAGATCCCTATCGTCGATTATATTTCCGCAATAAGCGGCATAACGGGTATTGTCAAAGCCGTTTTGCTCCGTATTTTCCGAAGCGGTATTCACGGCGTTTAAAAATACGTCGGTCATAACCGCCTTATCCGCACCCAGAAGCAGAGCCGCAATAGAAAGAATACCGCTGCCGCAGCCTAAATCAAGCACCTTTTCACCGCCTGTAATTACCTCCTCCAGGGTTTCCATCACAAGCTTTGTGGTATGGTGCTGTCCTGTTCCGAAGGAGGATGCCGGGTCTATTTCAAGGATTTTTCTTCCGCAGGGATTGTCGATCTTTTCCCAAGTAGGCTTTATTATAAGCTTTTCTCCCACATTAAAGGGCTTGTAGTACTGCTTCCAATTATTCGCCCAATCTTCCTCTCTTATGCTCCCCGTTTCCATATCAAGGCTGCCGTAGAAGGCTTCCCCGTCTCTGCTTTTTATATCTTTTAACGCTCCCTTTAAGGCGGAAAACATTTCCGCTCCCTGAACGTTATCCTGTAAATAGCATGTAATATGAGTTTTAACATTTTTTAAATTCATTAGACCGTCGTCCACATAATCCCAATTCATTTCCCTGTTTTCCAAAAAATCCTCAAAATCTGCGCTGTCATGTATTTCAAAGCCGTTTATCCCCAGTTCGCTTAACTGAACCGTCAAAGGATAAACCGCTTCGGATTCGGTATAAATGTCAATTCTCTTAAATTCCATTGCTTTCTCCTTGTACTAAAAAATTATACTCTTTTATTATGCAGCATTTTTCGAAAAATTTCAAGTG
>DNUB01000233.1 GCA_003508605.1 Oscillospiraceae bacterium
CGCCGCCTAATGAGGCTATGCCTTTTGCTCGCCGCAAAAGGCGGGAGACATCCGGATTTTGATTATCTGCCCTTTATTTTCTCAAAGTAAAACACCGCTAACTGCGTTCTGTCTCTTAGGTTCAGCTTTAATAATATGCTGCTTATATAATTCCTTACAGTGCCTTCGCTTAAATATAAAGCGGAGGCTATTTCCTTATTGGATAAGCCCTTTGCCACCTGCTCGGTTATTTCCAGCTCCTTGCGGCTTATTCCCGCCGATTCCAAATCAAATGCCTCCTCCTTCTGAACCATTCCCGTAAGCCTTTGAGTTATCAGCGAGCCGAAAACGCTTTGTCCGCCGTGAACCGCCGTTATTGCCGCTTCAATTCCCTCAAAGTCCTGCTTTAAAATATATCCCTTTGCGCCCGCCTCAAGAGCCTTTCGAATATATTCATCGTCCGAAAAGGTGGTCAAAAAGAGAATTTTCGCTTTGCCGTCCCGGTCGAGGATCTTCCTTGCTGCTTCAATTCCCGTGATCCCTCCCATTCTTATATCCATTAAAAGCACGTCCGGCTTATGCCTGAAATAAAGCTCCACCGCCTGCTCGCCGCTGACGCCGGTTTCAAGAACCCTTATTCTTTCCCCGGATTCTAAAATTGTCTTAATGGAAAGGGAAACCAAAGGATCGTCGTCAATCACCAAAACATTTATCATAGCCTTATATTTCCTTTCTTACTGCCACAAAAACGGTAAATCCCTTATCGGAGCTAACCCTGAAATTTCCGCCTATGCCCTCCGCTCTTTCCCTCATATCGTTAATCCCCATGCCCTCGTTTATTCTTCCCCCCGACGCCGTTGTCCCGTTGTCAAAAATTATAAGCTGATAAAGTGAGGGGTGCTCTCTGAGGGTCACCGCTGCCTTATCTCCGCTGCTGTGACGGATTATGTTGCTTACGGCTTCTTTCATGATCGATATAAAGCACAGCTTTATTTTCGGCGGCAATTCCTCGGTAACATCGTAATCAAAGCTTACCGAAAATTTTTCCGATAAAGGAGAAAGTATTTTATTTCCCTCGGATTTCATATCCAGGGAATCGTCCCTAATGCCGTGAACGCTTTCACGAATGCTGTTCATTGCGCTGTTCAGGGTATCCCTTAAGCCCTCGATGGCAAGCCGCAGCTCCTTTTGCTCCTTTGGGCAGACAGCGTATAAGGCACCTGTCTGAAGCAGCGATCTTGATAGAAGATGCCCCACGTTATCATGAATCTCCCTTGCGATTCGGTTGCGTTCATTTAATGCGGTTATGTACACCTCATATTCAAGATTTTCCTTCAATTCCCTGTTGCGTCCGTTCATTACTCTTTCAAGCTCGGCGCTGCTGTCGCGGCTTTTCTTCGCCTGCTCCCAAAGCTGCTTGTTATTTAAGGTTTTCAGACAGGCTAATACGGCTGACAGGCAAATCGTTAAGGAATATATCGCCGAAAGAGGATTTCCGAACAGGGCAAACGCTAATGAAATACTTCCGAAAATAATAGGAATAATGTCCTTGGTTCTTACTGCCTCATACATAATTAAAGGCAAAAAGGACAGCATAGGCGGGAAAAATATGCAAAGCAGCGAGTAAAGCCCCTCGACAAAGCCTTTTGCAGCTTTTACCCGGATACTTACGCTTTTCTTCTCCGAGTCGGGCATAACGGTTTGACAAAGGCATGCGGCTGTCAAGCTGCATAAAATTGCGCAAATATCCATGGTTGTTATGCTTTTGTTCAAAAGAGAGAAGCTGCAAAGCATAAATATTACCGCTTTATCTGTCAGATATAACATGGCCTGCCCCCGAAATCCAGAACCTGTCCACATAAAAAATGCGGGTGGATTTTCGAGCAGATTTTGCCGAGGTATGGCAGATTTTCGCAGGCTTGCCGTTGCAGGTCATGAAAACGTAACGCAGTCCTCGGTAGAATATGCCGAAAAGATGCGTGCCAATTCCTATGTGGACAGATTCTCATATTTATTGTATTTTTGCGTACGCACAATACCGGTGCGCGGACTTTTGCTCGTGCTCGTACTGCCTGCAGCGCAAAAGCCTTACCGAAAAAATATATGCACCGTTTTAATTTTAGCATAATTCCTTTTGAAAATCCATAGCTTTTGTTGTATTAACTCCAATCAAAAGGGATTAAATTTTCAATTTCTCCGCATTTGTACATAAATAAAAAATGTTGTCCAAATCGGTTGACAAATTAACCTGAATAAGCTAAAATTATTTTAGAAAAGCACAAATTATAAATTTCAGGAGGTTAAAATGGCAGAAAAAGAAAAAAAGAAAAAAAGGGAATTTAAATTTTTAAGGGAATTTAAGGAATTTGCACTTAAAGGCAATGTAATGAGCCTTGCTGTCGGCGTTATCATAGGCGGTGCTTTTCAAAGCATCGTAACCTCCCTTACCGAAAACTTCATCAAGCCTCTTATTGCGGTATTCACAGGCGGCGTTCAAACCGACGAGGCGGGAAATCCTCAGTACATAGGCGGCTCCTTTTCCATAAACGGAGTGGAATTTAATTATGGGGCGTTTCTTTCCGCCGTTATCAACTTCCTGATTATGGCCCTTATTTTGTTCCTGCTCATAAAGCTGGTCAACAAGGTAATGTCTATCGGTCATAAGAAAAAAGAGGAAGAGCCTGCCGCTCCCCCTCCTCCCGATCCGCAGATTGTTCTGCTTACCGAGATCAGAGATTTGCTCGGTGAGAAAAAGGACGAGTATAAAAAGTAACGATATGGTATTGCAATAGATATAAGCGTCCGCTTTTTACGACAGATTATTTAACCGACAGAGCTGTCGGAAAGCGTTTGCCGTAACTGCTCTTTTGAAGGACAGCCCCCCTGCCGCCATTGTGACGGTAAGGGGGGCCTTTGTGTTTACTAATCTGACTGAAAGCAGACAATCTTTGCAGTCTGTTTTTCGCAATACTGCGTTGTCGTC
>DNUB01000206.1:0-2584 GCA_003508605.1 Oscillospiraceae bacterium
CAAGCATAAATCAGCACAAGCTTTCCCGAAAGCAGGTATAAATTAGCACAACTTTCCCGAAAACAAGCAAAAATCATCATAGCTTTCCTGAAATCAGGCACAAATTCGCACCCCACACCCAAAATCAATCACAAGTCAACACCACATATCTAAAATAACGTGAAAAATTACTGCCTGCGTCTCTGAAAGCGGACATAAATCAGCATCACTTTCCCAAAAGCAACCATAATCCCCGCAGCACAAATCAAAACCCGAAAAAGCTTATTCCTCGGGAGGAAGCTTAAACTTATCCACCAAGGATTTCAGAATCTGGGACTGACCGTTAAGCTCCTCCGAAGCGGCTGCGCTTTCCTCGGCAGTGGCGGAGTTGGTTTGAACCACCGCAGAAATCTGGTCTACGCCCTGAGAAACGTTTTGAATGGAAGAAACCTGATTTTCGCTGGAGCCTGCCACCTTGTTTACTATGTTCATAACGTCGGTGGAAGCGTTTAGCACCTTATCCAATGTTTCGGCGGTTTCCTCGCTTATCTGAACGCCGTCTCTGACGGCGTCGCTGCACTCTCTTATAAGAGCCGATGTGGATTTTGCCGATTCCTGGGATTTTTTCGCCAGGTTTCTTACCTCGCCCGCAACTACCGCAAAGCCCTTGCCCGCTTCGCCTACCTTTGCCGCTTCAACGGCTGCGTTCAAGGCTAATATATTTGTCTGGAATGCGATGTCCTCAATAGCCTTGATAACCTTTTCGATTTTTTCGGAGGCAGAGCCTATCCTGTCCATAGCGGAGGTCATACGCTGCATATGCTCATGAGCTTCCGTCATAAGCTGCGAGCTGGTGTCCACCGTCTGCTTTGCAAGCTCGCAGTCCGAAAGGTTCAGATCTGTTTTTGAAGCGATCTCCGAAATGTAGGAGGCAAGCTGTTCAATGGAGGAGGCCTGCTCGGTAGAGCCCTGAGACAGGCTCTGCGCCGAGGCGGAAACCTGATCCGAGCCTACCGACACCTGCGTTGCGGCAAGGTCGATGTCCCTTATGATCTGACTGAGACTTGAATTTATATTTTTCATAGAATCCAGAATCTCGGCGAAATCCCCCACATAAGCATTTGAGTTGATTTCCAGATCGGTGCTCAGATCCGCCCTCGAGGTAGCGGAAAGAATGCGGTCGATGTCGCTTATGATGGTTCTTAAATTGTTTACGAGTATCTCGGTGGAGTGTGCAAGCACGCCTACCTCGTCATTGGATTCGATATGAACGGCGGGAGACTTTATATCGCCCCTTGAAAGCCCCGCAATACGCTCGCTGCAAGCCTGTATGGGTCTTACTATTCCCTTGCTTATGGCAAAAGCGACTACGGCGGCAATCAGACAGAAGGCAAGGGTGAGGATTCCCATCATAACCACGGTGGGAACGATTCCGTTGACAAAATTGCTGACAGGCTCCTCCAAGGCTAAATACCAGCCGCTTATATTTGATTTGACAGGAATATAGGATATCAAAATAGTTCCCGACGGACCTTTATAATAGGCGTTTCCCGTTTCTCCCGCCAGCATTTTTTCATGTATCGCCGCCAGCTCCTTATATTCCTTTCCCTCCTCGGTTCCTGCGTATTCTATCATGGACAGCTGCTTTGCAACGGTATCATCCTTGCGGTCGGCAATAATGACGCCCTTCGGATTTATCATATATACCGAGCTGTCTCCGCTGAGATTTACGCTCCGCATAATGTTTATCAGAAAATCGGCGGGAGGAGCAAAGTAAATGCAGCCCGTTACCTTGCCGCCCTGTATGCCCTTGTCCCATATGGGAGCGGCCACAAGTACGGCATATTTGTTGGTGATTTTGGAAAGCAGAGGGTCGCTTATGTAGCTCTCGCCTTTTATCGCCTTCTGAAAATAATCTCTTTGGGAATAATCCTTTCCGTCGAAAATGCTTATTCCGTCTATGCCTATAATATTTCCTCTTTCAAAGCCCTTGGATTTGGCAAGGGAATCCACCACCGCCTTCTTGTCCTCCGCCGAGGCGGTCTCGTCGGAGAACATAGGCATAGTGCCCGCAGTTTCCGCCACGTTTATGTAGGACTGAAGCTGATACTCTATGCGTGTGGAATAGGCGGCCGTAAGCTCGGACATTGTTTCGTTGGCTGAGCCGAGGGCGGAAACAATCGTGTTTCCGATGGCAACCGATCCCAAGGTTATGGACGGAATCACCGCCATAAGGATTATCGACGTCAAGATTCGGGTTCGTATGGATTTCATGGCTTTTTTGTGCACAAAGGCTTTAAGACAGCACAGCACTGCCCTAACAGCGTTAATGCGTTCTCCTTTTTATGTTTTTTGCGGGAAAAGAAATGCGGGCTTTCCGCCCGACCTTTTCGGAAAAGGGAATGACGGGAAAATCGGTAAAGTCAAAATCAAGAGATTGCCCAATACCTTAATGCCTAAAGTGAAATTTAAAAAAATGCTTCTGTGTAATATTATGTAATATGTTATCTGCGTAATTTCAATGAGGGCAGCGTCCCGGATTTGTGAAAAAACCGGTGCGGAAGACCCTCGGGACTTCAGCGGGGGATTATATCCCCCACTGAAA
>DNUB01000206.1:2898-8348 GCA_003508605.1 Oscillospiraceae bacterium
TAATGGAGTCTTTGCCTTTTGCTTGCCGCAAAAAGCGGGGGACATCGGATTTTGATTATAGTATAGCAATTTTTGCAAATTTTTGCAATATAAAAAAGGGAAAATGCAATATTTTTGTCAAAACAATAAAATATCAGCCTCCGTTTTTGTGAATGAATAACATTTGACATACCCGCAGACTCTGTAAAAATATGGAAATAGCAAAAAAGAGCGAAAAAAATTCAAAAAAAGGTTGTTTTTTTTATGTCGATGTTGTATAATGATTATTACGAGTAAAGCATATATAAATATGTTAATGCCAAACGGCAGGAAAAAACGGCGTTATGAACGGCATTGGGCCGTACCCGGCACAGGATCTCCCCCGCCCCGGCTTCGTTTTAAGCGGGAGCGTTATCGGGATCCCGGATCAAGGAAAGGAATCAGGCGTTATGACTTTGTTCGATACCACAGGCTTCCGCCTTTTGCAGGAGGGCATAGGCATCTGCTGCAAAAATCGGGACGTTATTGCCAATAACATTACGAATCAGGACACCCCCGGCTATAAGTGCAGATATCTGAGCTTCGGAGCGGTGTTAAGAGACAAGCTGAATGTTTCCGAGGGAGAAAAGTACACCAAGGAGCTGCACCTGTCGGATTTTACCGTAACCGATAAATATACTGCGGACCAGCCCGACGGGAATAACGTGGATTACGACACCCAGCAGAACCTTTTTGTTCAGAACAGCCTGCTTTACGATGCGCTTGTAAATCAGATGAACAGCGAGTTTGTGCTTATGCGCTCGGCTATGAGAAGAACCTGATCCCGGTTTTGGGGGCGCAGGTCCCGCTTTTGGCTTGCTTTTTGTTTTTTATGATACACCGCCTTTTTGAAAGGAGTCTGTTATGTCTTTTTTAAACAGTCTTAATATTCCCACCTCGGGAATGTCGGCTCAGCGTCTGAGAGCCGAAATAATCGAGCAGAATGTGGCAAACGCCACCACCACAAGTACCTCCGACGGCACTCCCTATGTCCGTCAGCTGACGGTTTTCACCGAAGAAAAGGATTATGACAATCTTGATATCAAAGGCTTTATCAACAGAAGGACTCATACGCTTTTGAACGGAGAATCCACCTTCGGCAGCGTTCTCGAGCTTACGCTGAAGGAGAGAAACGCATACACGGGCACGGGAGTCGTAGTTTCCTCCATAGAGGAGGATCCCACCCCCCTTACTCCCGTATACGATCCCTCTCACCCCGACGCAGACGAAAACGGCTATTATTATCTGCCTAACGTGGACGTGGCGGAGGAGGAGCTGGACTTTGTTGCCGCCACAAATTCCTATAACGCCAATGTGACTATCTTCAACAGCATGAAGAAAATGCTGCAGAAGGCTCTTACCATCGGTCAAAGCTGACGGTCTGAGGGTAAATTTTCCCCTGTTTTTCATATTCGCATTTCGGTTTATGCGGTTTAGTTTTTCTTAACGAAAGGAAGTTTCAGTATGTTTATTGTTCCCATTTCCTCCGCCATTTCCCCGCTGGAATCGGTAAGCAGGGTTTTTGACGGAAAAGAAGAGGTTCAGGACGAAAAGGTAAGCTCACCCTCGTTTTTAGACGTATTTAAGGGCATATACAACAATGCGGTAGACGCAAACCGGCAAAAGCAGGACGATATCATCAGCCTTTTGCTGGGCGATGCGGACAATATCGAGGAGATCCAGGCCAATATCGCCAAGGCGGAGATTGCCACGGATCTGCTGGTCACCGTTAAAAATGCGGCGGTCGACACCTACAATGAAATTATAAAGATGAGCATATAGCCGCCCTGCTTCGGGATCGGGCTATGGCTTCGGCAGCCTGCTTTTATTTTTCCTGTGCAGCTTTGTTCAAGACCGGCAGGAATTATTTTTGAAATTTTTGGAGATTGCCTGTTCCGCTTGCTGTGGGCAATTTTTCCTTTTTGGGCATATCTGAAGGCTAAGCGATTTTGTGCAATTTTGCTGAATGTGCGGCGGTTTCAAGAAAAAAGCGCAGAAATACCAAGGTATTCCGCAGTAATCTCCCCTTAAGGGATTACCGCCTGCATTCTTTGACGCAGAAAGCGTCCGCAGTTAGCGAAAATTCGTACAACGACGGCTTTTCGGACAGCCCCCGATTACATATTTACATATTGTTTAATGCGCCCGCCAAAAAACACGGGGCGTGTTAGGCTGAAATCGAGGTTACTTAATGGATAAGGCAAAAAATGTTTTTCTTAAGGCGGGGAATTTCATCAAAACCAAAGCATCCTCGCTTAGCAAAAAGGCTATAATATGTATTCTTGCGGTTGCCGCCGCAGTGATAGCGTCTATCGTGATTCTGTCGGTCATTTGGGGACAAACTCACTATGCCGTTCTTTTCAGCGGCGTTTCCTCCGACGAGGCAAGCGAGATCCTCAAATATTCCACCGAAACACTGGGGCTTGATTCCTCCGATATCAAAATAAGCGCAAACAACGATATTTTGGTAAACGAAAAGAAGGTGGAGGAGACCCGTGTGGCTCTCAGCTTGGCGAATTATCCCAGCTCGGGCTACAATTACGACATATGGTCCAACGGAGTAACGCTGTTTTCCTCCAAAACGGAAATGAGAGAGCTTCAAAGGCAGCAGCTGCAAAGCAACATTGCCGCCACCCTGAGATTTTTCACCAACGTGGACAGCGCAATAGTCAATCTTTACATACCCGAGGACGACAGCTACGTTATCACCACCTCTCAAAAGGAAAGCACGGCGGGAATCACCCTGAGGCTTAAGGATACCCTTACGGGGGCGCAGATAGACGGTATATACAATCTTGTGGCAAGATCCGTCCCCGGACTTAAGAGATCCAACATAACCATTACCGATCAGACAGGCGTGGAGCTTTATCCCGAAATGGGCAGCTCCTCCGCACAGGAGGAGGCGGAGAAGCTTCAGCTTGAGTATCAGAAGCTGTCCTTCCAGCAGAGAATGAAGGAGCAGCTCGAACAGGACATAAAGACCACAATGGCAAATCTTTATGACGATATCAACGTTTCGGTGGGTCTGATTCTGAACTTCGACAACGAGGTGGGCGAGGTTATCGAATATTGGGGTCCCAACACCGACGAAAACGGCAATATGATGGGCATCATCAGCGACGAAACCTTTAAAAACGCCTTCGGCGGAATCGCCAAGGAGGGCGGCGTTATAGGCACGTTTATAAATTCCGATATAAGCCCCGATTATCCCACTCTTAACGTGGAGGAGGGGGATCAGGTTTATTCCGAGACCCAAAGGGTGCTTAATTACAAGGTAAACGAAAAAAGAAGGCAGATAGAGAAGAACAGCGCAAAAATCGACCGCCTTTCGGCCGCCGTTGTGGTAAAGAGCAACAATACCTTTACCACCGAGGAGGAAAACTCCTGGAGAAAGACCATTGCGGACGCAATAGGAACGGATATGGAATTTGTATCCATAAAAACGTCGCCGTTTATAGAAACCACTCAGCCCTCTATCGGCGATAACAGCTTCGGACTTAACAGCATAAGCGGCGAAAGCATGGCTTTGCTTGCAATAATAATCGTTTTGGGCATTATCCTTATCGTTTTGCTTATTCTTGCCCTTAACGCTCCCGGTTCAAGAAAGAAACGCCGCACGGCAAACGCTGCGGGCAAGGGCGCACCTGCCGTGGCGGGAGCGGGCGCAGGCGCAGACGAGCTTGAATTTGAAAGAACCGAAAGTGAGAATGTTCCCATGCCTGAAAATACGGAATTTGAGATTGCAAGCCTTACCGACGAAACAGCCGAGACAAGGGAGGAGGCTCTTAAGAGAGAAATTCAGGACTTCTCCAAGAACAATCCCGAGATCGTGGCACAGCTTATCAGAACATGGATCAGAGGAGAGGAATGACATTTTCCCACGGCTTACCCGGTCTTTGCCGTTTTTGATAGGGCGCAGCTTTACGGTGCGCAGCCGATCCTGCGGGGCAGTATAAGGCGGCTCGGGACGGCATAAGGTAAAATATGGCGGCATAAAATAAAAATAACCCGGGATAAAGGAAGATAACATAAGGCGATATAAGATAAAGCAAGGCGGCGTAAGGTAAAATAAGATAATATAAGATAATACAGCATAATATAAGATAATAAAGGCAATCAAGAGAAATATAAGCAGCGGCGCAGAGAAAAAGCGCAGTTATTAAGCAAAGGAGTGGTTTACTTTGGCAGAAGCCGAAATTACCTCCATACAGAGAGCGGCTATGGTGCTTTCCTCCATCGGAGCGGAAAACGCCTCGGAGGTGTACAAGCATTTTAACGACGACGAGATAGAAAAGCTTACCATAGAAGTGGCAAAAATGGATTATTGGCCTTCGGAAGTAGTAAGCGGCGTGCTTAACGATTTTTACGAGCTTTGCCTTACCCAGAAGGTTATTTCCGAGGGCGGCGTTGAGTACGCAAGAGAGATTCTTCAAAAGGCCTTCGGCGAGGAAAGAGCCAACAACCTGTTTGAAAGAATCACCAAGCAGCTTAAAAGCAAGGCCTTCGCCTTTATCCGCAAGGCGGACTACAAAAACCTTTTGGCGGTGGTGCAGAACGAGCACCCTCAGACCATTGCCCTTATTCTCTCCTACTGCCGAAGCGATCAGGCCTCCGCCATTCTTTCGGAGCTGCCCAAGGATACCCGCATAGACGTTGTGGAGAGAATTGCAAAGATGGAAAGCGCAAGCCCTGAGTTTACCAAATCCATTGAGGAAACCCTGGAGCGCAAGTTTGCAATGCTGGTTACCACGGGAGATATGGAGATCGGCGGTATAAACTATATTGCCGACGTCATGAACAAGGTGGATCGTTCTACCGAAAAGTTTATTTTCGACGAGCTGTCTATGAGAGATCCCAAGCTTGCCGAGGAGATTCGTCAGAAGATGTTCGTTTTCGACGATATCATCAATTTGGACGCTATGTCCATTCAGGCGTTTATCAACGAGGTGGACGCAAAGGATTTGGCCGTGGCCATCAAGGGAAGCACCGCCGAGGTTGCGGAGGTTATTTATGCCAATATGTCCACCCGTAAGCGTGAAGCTACTCAAACCGACGTTGAATATCTGCATAACGTGCGTATGCGTGACGTTGAAGAGGCGCAGCAGCGTATTGTGGCGGTTATCAGGCGTTTGGAGGCGGACGGCGTTATCACCATCTCCAAGGACAGCAACGACGAGATTATCGCATAGCGGCAGTTTGCCGAATCGGCTTGAAAAGACGGGTGCGGTATTTTGCAAATATGGATTCCGGCGGCTGCACCATAGTTGTATTCGTTGTATTCAATGAGCGGCAGCACCCCGAATTTATGAAAAATCCGGGCGGGGTTCCCTCAGGGCTTCAGCGGGGTTCAGTGGGGGACCGGGTCTCCCGCTGAAAGACTGAATGAAACCCGCCTAACGGGGCTATGTCTTTTGCTTGCCGCAAAAGGCGGG
>DNUB01000336.1 GCA_003508605.1 Oscillospiraceae bacterium
ACTTTTAGTCAAGAATTAGTATTAATTTAGGGGGAAACCCTAAGACCCCTTTCATTCCGAAAATAAGAGTTTGAACTTTTTCGACAGCCTGAGCCACCGAGTTTTCGGCGGCTCAGGCTGTTTGTGTAAATCTTTTTTAAACTTACTAATACCTACGTTGAAAATGCACCTAAAACAATAATCCCACATTTTAATACTAATTCCTAATCATTTCACAGACAGCTTTGCAAAAAAACTGTATTGCTGCCTCATCAGTCTGCCTTTCTGTATCGCATACAGCTGCGGCTATATTTTTGACTTTTTATTTAGGTATTTAAATAGGATTATTTGACGTATTTAAATAGGATTTTTTTGCCCCGGCCTGAAACTGACTGTTATAAAGCTTAGCATAAAAGCCGCCCTTGGCGATAAGCTCCTTATGGCTGCCCATTTCAACAATATGTCCCGAATCCATAACAAGAATACAGTCCGACTCCTTGATGGTAGAAAGCCTGTGAGCCACAATAAAGCTGGTTCTGCCCGTCATCATCTTGGCAAAAGCCTTCTGTATGCGCATTTCCGTCATAGTGTCAATAGAAGAGGTGGCTTCGTCCAAAATAAGCATGGGAGGCAGGCAAAGCATTACACGGGCTATGCACAAAAGCTGTTTTTGTCCTTGAGATATATTGGTTTCATCGTCGGATATCATAGTATCGTATCCATCGGGAAGCTTCTGTATAAAGCTGTGGGCGTGAGCCGCCTTGGCCGCCGCCACCACCTCCTCCTCAGCGGCATCGGGCATTCCGTAGGCAATATTTTCAAAAACCGTTCCCCGTTTAAGCCACGTTTCCTGCAAAACCATACCGTAAGAGCCTCTGAGGGAATCTCTCGTAATGTTCTTTACGGAAATGCCGCTTACCCGTATTTCGCCCCCATTAACATCATAGAACCGCATTAAAAGATTGATAAGGGTAGTTTTTCCGCAGCCGGTAGGACCTACTATTGCTATGCGCTGACCCTGACCGACCTTAAGGTTAAGATTTTCTATAAGGGGTCTTTCGGGATTGTAGCTAAAGGAAACGCCGTCTATTTCCACTGTTCCGTCTACATTTTCCGAGGTGAGGATTTTTGCGTTTTCACTGTCGGGAGTTTCCGCATCTGCGTCTATTACCTCAAAAACTCTCTTTGCGGAGGCAAGTGCGCTTTGCAGCTCCGTAATCACTCCGGAAATTTCGTTAAAGGGCTTGGTATATTGGTTTGCGTAGGTTAAAAAACAGCTCAGCTGTCCTACCGAAATGCGCCCCGATAATGCGCTTATCGCTCCGAAAACGCCTACTCCCGCATATATCAGTCCGTTTACGAATCGGGTGGAGGGGTTGGTAAGCGAGGAAAAGAAGATAGCCTTTACGCTGTAGCCCTGCAATTCGGTGTTAATGCCGTTAAAGTCCTCTTCGGCTGTTCCTTCGTGGGAAAATGCCTTGACTATATGCTGTCCGCTTATCATCTCCTCGGTAAGGGAGGTCATTTTTCCTCTTGCTTCCGACTGTTTTCTGAACATATCAAAGCTGTGTTTAGCCACAAATGAGGCAACAAACAGCGAAAGAGGGGTGATAAGCACGACTATAAGGGTTATAAGCGGGTTAATGGACAGCATAAATCCCAATGTGCCCAAAATAGTGACGATTCCCGTAAAAAGCTGTGTAAATCCCATTAGCAGACCGTCCGATATCTGATCGGTATCCGTTATCATTCTGCTTATTAAATCGCCGTGAGGGTGAGAATCAATATAGGAAAGGGGTACGTTTTGCAGCTTGTAAAAGGTCTGCCGTCTTATATCCCTAACCGTAAGATAGGTGATTCTGTTGGTGCAAAGGTTCATCAGCCAGCTTGCTCCCGCTCCCATAGCCGCAGCCGCCGCTATCCTTATCAGAATGGGCAGCATAGCTTCAAAGTCAACCTTCCCCGCTTCAATGGCGCAGTCCACGGCATCGCCTATCAGGATCGGTATATACAGGGTAAGCGCAACGTTTACTGTTGAAAAAACCGCCGCCATAATCAAAAAGGCAAGGTGGGGCTTTGAAAACCTGAGTATCCTTTTCAAAATTTCGCCGTTTTTCTCTCTTATTTTATTATCAGCCATTTTGCGCCTCCTGTTCCGACATTTGCGACAGACAGATTTCACGGTAAATCTGACAGGAATCGAACAGCTTCTTGTGAACGCCTATTCCCACAGGTTTTCCGTCGTCAAGTACGATTATTCTGTCTGCCTGCTTAATGCCCGAGGCTCTTTGGGATACGATAAATACTGCCGCACCCGATATATCTTCTGCCAACGCCTTTCTGAGCGCGGCGTCTGTGGCAAAGTCCAAAGCGGAAGCCGAATCGTCAAGAATAAGTATATGCGGCTTCATAATCACCGCCCTCGCTATGGTTAAACGCTGCCGCTGACCGCCGGAAAAATTTCTGCCGCCCTGCTCCACCCTTGCATCCAGCCCCTCCGGGATTTTCCTTACAAACTCTGCGGCCTGCGCCGTTTCAAGTGCCTGCCACATTTCCTCCTCCGAGGCGTCCTTTTTGCCCCAAAGGAGATTTGAGCGTATCGTGCCCTTAAATAAGGAGGCTCTTTGCGGCACTATGCCTATTTTTCCTCTCAGCTGTGCAAAGGGGTATTCCTTGACATTAACTCCGTCAACCAGCACTTCTCCCTGTGCGGTATCGTAAAATCTCGGTATAAGGTTTACAAGGGTGGTTTTGCCTGAGCCTGTGCCCCCGATTATACCTATCGTTTCCCCCGGATTTATGCTGAATGAAACGTTTTCAAGGGAGGGCTTATCCTTATGGTACGCAAAGGTCACATTTTTAAATTCGACTGCGGGTGCGCCTGTTACTTCCGTCCGCTCCCTATTTCCCTCGTCCGTTACGGAGGGCTTTACGGCAAAAATATCGTTGATTCTGGCTGCGCTTGCTCCCGCCTTGGTCAAAATAATAATCAGGTTGGCAAGGTAGATCAGAGCCAAAAGAATCTGATTCATATAGTTCACAAGAGCAATAAGCTCGCCCTGCGTTATATCTCCCGTATCGACGTGAATGCCGCCGAACCACAGTATTGCCGCAATAGCAAGGTTTACCACCGCAAAGGTAAGGGGATTAAGGAGAGCGGAAATTCTGCCCACTCTCACCTGCGCCTTTAACAACCCTTCGGTTTCCGCTTCAAAATCCTCTTTTTCCTTTTTCTGCTTGGAAAATGCCCTTATAACCCTTACCCCCGAAAGATTTTCTCTTGTCAAAAGGGAAACCTTATCCAGTCTTCCCTGAATTTTCTTATATCCGGGAATTGTGGAGGTCATTATAAGGTATATAATCAGACCGATTACGGGAGCTGCCACCGCAAAAATCAGCGTAAGCCTGACGCTTACCGTAAGGCACATAATAATTGACCCTATCACGATAAAGGGACTGCGCAAAAACAGGCGCAAAAACATATTAACGCCTGTCTGAGCCTGGTTTATATCGTTGGTAATGCGGGTAATCATTGTAGGTGCGCCTATTTTGTCCGTTTCCGCATGGGAAAGGGTGTTAAGATGACGGTAAAAATCTCTTCTTAAGGCCGTTCCGAAGCCTACCGAAGCCTTTGCCGCAAAATATTGTGCGGTTATTGACGCTGCAAGCCCGAAAATACCCAAAAGAATAAGGATAAAACCCATTTTATAAATATAATCCCTGTCGCCGTTTTTTATGCCTATGTCGATTATTTTTGCCATTACAACAGGCACGATAAGCTCGAAGGTCGCCTCCAGAAACTTGAACAGGGGAGCGATTATGCTTTGAACGGTGTATCCCTTAAGATATTTTATCAGCTTAAACATATTTTTTCCTCTTAGCCGTTTGCTTCCTTGATATATTATGCCATAACTGTGACCTTACGGCTTGCGGAAAACTATTATGTACTCCTCCGCTTTTAATAACAGTTATGGTGTGAATGGTGCGAGTGATGCGAATGGTGGTGACCGCCGCCGTAATTATCGGTTTCTTTTTTAAGGATGCTTCCGCTTGCTGCGTCAATTTCGTATTCATACTCCGCAGAGCCGCTGTAAAACTCTATCTCATACTTATTGTCGTCTCGGTCGTATTCCGTTTTTACAACGGTGACCTGTGAGCGGCTGAGCCCTGCGTCGGCG
>DNUB01000243.1 GCA_003508605.1 Oscillospiraceae bacterium
ATTCCGTAGCGGTATCTGTACTTATAAAGATTGAAAAAAATTCCTTTTTTCTCTGTAAGCTTCATTTGTAAATGATATTTTCTTTTCAGCCGAGCCAATTTTATATAGTCGCTCGGCTTTGTTTTGGCGTAATATATTCCCTTAACATTTTGTACGTCATATATCCTAATCCCCATGTCCACAGCGTCGGTAAAAAAGCTTTCACAATCCGCTCCAAAAAGTCTGAATGTTACATAACCAAGCATTTTCCCCCTCATAAATCCTCCTTGGAAATAAAAGTTACCGAATGTATCCGTCCTTTGATAACAAGCCCGCCGATACTGAAATTACGCATATTAAGCTCCATTCCCACAACAGAAACTCCAACGGCTGCAAGCTCAAGCTTAATGCAATTTTCATTATATTCAATAACCCTTCGACAGCCGTCAAGAACTATGCTGCTGTTATCGGTTATCTGAATATCGGAATGCTTGTTTAATGATTTCTTGAAATCCTCGTATCTAATGGCTAAATCATTTATATTCATTTTCTCACCGCCCTTTTAATATAAATTATATGAGACAAGTTTAAATAAATTACAAAAAGGAGATTATGCGTGAAAAAACAAAAAGCAGTGCAAATGTTTTCGGCTTTATTCGGCTTTGCCCTATTCATAATACTTATTATCGATTCGGAAGGAACCATTGATGCCGCCAAAAGATCGGTTGAGGTTTGTCTGACGGTAATAATTCCCTCCCTGTTTGCATTTATGGTTTTTTCCGGCATATTTATCAAAAGCGGTTTGGGAGATATTTTGTTTTTCCCTCTTTACAAGCTTAACTCCTTCTGGTTTAAGGGCAGCAGGCGAGAGTTCTCCATTTTTGTAACAAGTCTTTTCGGCGGATATCCCGTGGGAATAAAGCTTCTGAAGGAATATATTGCGTATAATAAAAATTATACTGCAATTGCAGAAAAAATGCTTTGTTATTGTTATTGCGGAAGCCCTTCATTTATAATACAGATAGTAGGCTTATCCGTTTTGGGAAATGCAGCGGCAGGATTTATGGTATATCTGTCAAATATTGCCGCCTGTTTTACTATTGCTGTTATTATAAATATCAGACTTCCCAAGAGGTCAAAATATAAAGAGTACGCAGCAGCAACAAAAATCAGAATTGACGACTTTACTGACAGTATTGCTGATACGGTAAAGGCATTGGGAATAATATGCGGCACTATACTTGCCTTTAATATTATAATTGAAATGCTTGATTTTTGCGGGGTCGTAAAGCTTTTAGCCCCGTTTAATGCCGATAAAGCCTTTCTTTCAATTACCGAAATATCAAATTTATCGTTATTCAAGGGAAATAACTATGCACTTCTTCCCTTTTTTGCCGCTGTGACTTCCTTTGGAGGCTTTTGTATTATAGCTCAGACTGCTGCACTGGCAAAGGGAAAAATTTCTTTAAAAGGTTTTTTGCTCTCCCGGCTTCCTGCTTCCGTTTTAAGCGGATTATATATGTACCTTATCTCATTGGCTATACCCATATCTATCGAAGCCTCCTCAAATATAACTTTATCTCCTTCTTTTTCAGCCGTTGACACTATCAGCACAGCCTGTCTTTTGATTATGACATATATTCTTTTAAAGGAAGCGGGTAATTTAAGATTGCCTAAATAAGGCACTCAAAAAATAAACCGAAAAAAACCAATCTGATGTAAAAAAATTGTGCACATTAACTATTCATATTCATTTTTATTGGTGCAAAATGCAAATTGACTATATAATACTTTTATAGTATACTTAATACAAAGTTATGTAAACGGTTACATCTTGAAAGGAGTAAAACATAATGAAAAAATTCTTATCCTGTTTTCTCTGCGCAGCAATGATTCTGGGAATTACAGGCTGTTCACAGAATGAAGAAGAAAACGGCGAACCCACAGGCACCACGGAAGACGATAATCCTGTAAATGTCAGTGATGTAGATCTTGATTTAAACAAAGAAATTGATATTAAGGGCATGGAACTGAACTTTCTTTGCAGCTACAATGTTATCTCTGCCGGAGATGTTAAACCTGCATATGTTTATTTTAATGAAACCTATGGTGCGGATATAAAATGTACCCAAGTCAGCGACAGTGAAATAATGGAAAAGCTGTCTGCAATGATCAATTCAGGTGAATCCCCCGACCTTATTGATCAAAGGCAAAATTCATTCCCGTACTATATCGGACAAAACAGCTATATGGCTCTTGACGAGTATATGGATATAAATGCTCCTCAATGGAAGGACGTTGCTTCCTTTATTGACGGATATGCCATTAACGGAAAGCATTATTACTATCCTTGGGCATATTTCGTTTCTCCGAGATTATTGATTTACAACAGAGGAAAATTCAACGAATTGGGTATTGACGATCCTAAGACTCTTTACGATCAGAATAACTGGACATGGGATACAATGAAAAAATGTATGACCGATTTTGTTAACGGCGTTAAGGGAGAGGTTCCCGACGCTATCGGTATGTATGGTTCGGTTGCAACATCCTTTATTAATTCCACAGGCGTTTCTATGGTAGAGCTTAAAGACGGTCAGTTAATCAGCAATCTTAATAATCCGAATATTGATCGCGCAGAGACTTTCCTTGAAAATCTTAAAAAAGAAGGTCTGTCAAGATTGGAATACGGTTCAGGAGAATATAACAACGTTCATCACACTCCCGTTATCTCGGGATATGCCGCTTTCCAATCCGTGGGCGACTGGAAAATTACCGACTACTGCAAAAAGCAGGCAAAAGACGAAACTATGGATATTTTCTTTGTTCCCTTCCCCAAAGATCCTAATGCTGACAAATATTATCATAATGTAAGCACCTTTGCTTATCTTGTTCCCGCAGGTGCTCCTCACCCCGAGGCTTCATGTATTTTCATCAACTGCGTAAGACTCAGCAAAACCGACCCCACACTGATGGAAACAACCAAGCAGAGCATTTTAAAGGAAAAGAAATACACAGATGAGCAGTATGAAATGTGGAATTATTTCCAGACTGTATCCAACTTTGATCCTGCCAACCTGGTAGCCGATTACGCTTATAACATTGATACCGATACCTGCAATAATGTTATTACAAAATTATGCGAGGATGTTCCTTTTGTTGAAAACGAGGACACTCAAACGTGGACGGTTATGAGATCTTCTATGGAATCCGTACTTGACCATTCACTAAGCGAAATCAATACAAGCTTAAAGGGATAAGTTTCAATGAGGGGCAACGCCCC
>DNUB01000291.1 GCA_003508605.1 Oscillospiraceae bacterium
AAGAAAACAATTTTTTCCCATTGACAAATACAAAGGAATATGATAACATATGAACAGATAAACATATATGCAAATGAAAGGACGTGAAAATATGTCAGATAACGAATATCTGTGCGCCGAAAGCGAAACGGTTAAGGCTGTTTTGGAGAAAATGCCGCCTGATGAAATGCTATACGACTTGGCGGAGCTTTTTAAGATTTTCGGAGATACCACAAGAGTTAAAATTCTTTATGCTCTTTTTGAATCCGAGCTGTGCGTAAACGATATAGCCACTCTTCTGGGTATAACGCAAACCGCCGCATCTCATCAGCTGAGAGTGCTTAAAACCAATAAGCTGGTAAAAGCCCGCAAAAACGGAAAGATGATTTTTTATTCGCTTTCCGATGATCATGTAACCAAAATTATTTCCCAAGGTATGGAGCATATTGAGGAATAGGAGAACAGAAATGAACTTTTGGGACAGAGCTGCAGGCTTTTATGATTTTGCACAGAGCTTTAACAAACGGGTTTACGCCAAAATGACTCGGATGGTTACAGAGCTTGTTCCCGGCGGCGCAAAAGTATTGGATTGTGCGGCCGGAACGGGGGAGCTTTCCTTAGCGGCTGCAAAAAAAGCAGAGACGGTGATTTGCACCGATTTTTCCGAAAAAATGTTGAAAAGGGCACACGGAAAAGCAAAAAAGCAAAATGCAGACAATATTGTTTTTGAGCAAGGGGATATCTGCTCCTTAAAGTACGGGGACGAAAGCTTTGATTGTGTAATTGCCGGAAATATACTTCATCTTCTTGACGAACCCCAAAAAGCGGTAACGGAGCTTTTAAGAGTGACAAAAAAAGGCGGTATCCTCCTGCTTCCGACTTTTCTTTCAAAAAGCACCAATCCGATGATAAAAGTATACAGACTCTTTGGTTTCAGACAGAAAGCCGAATATACCGCCAAACAATATTCGGATATGCTGAAAGGCTGCCGTATAAGCGGAAAGATAAAGATATCCGTTATCAAAGGTCGCATTCCCTGCTGCTTTGCGGCAATAAAAAAATTTTAGAGCATATGTTTACAGGATATTCTCCGGGTCTTTTCGACAGATTTTCCCGATATCGGCATCAAAAGTTTTTGACAGGGGTCAGCCTGCCCGCAATTTTTTTCCCGATCTCGGAAATACCCACACGAATCCTATGAATAAAAGCTTTTAAATAATCACAGAAAGGAAAAAACTATATGAAAAAAACATTTAAGCTTCAGGATCTCGACTGCGCAAACTGCGCCGCAAAAATGGAAAACGAAATCAACAAATTAGATAAAGTAGAGGCAACCGTCAGCTTTATGACTCAAAGGCTCACCGTTTCCGCTCCGGACGAGATTTTTGACGATACAATGAAGAAAATCGTCAAGCTATGTAAAAAGGTTGAGCCGGACTGCGTAATTATTCTTTGATTGGGAAATATCTTTTTATCAAGAGGGGTGCATAATGAAAAATTTGACAAGGAAACAGAAAAAAATGCTAATAAGGATAATAATCAGCGGCGTTTTGCTGATTATTGCCTATATTGCCTGCGAGCTGTTTATGAAAGATATTTTTCCCGATTTGAACAGGTGGGTTGAGCTGTTGGTTTTCCTTGTGCCTTACGTGGTGATAGGCTGGGATATTTTATGGAGAGCTGCGAAAAATATCGCTCATGGACAGGTATTTGACGAAAACTTTTTAATGTGCATTGCCACAATAGGTGCTTTTGCCATAGGCGAATATCCCGAGGCGGTATTCGTTATGCTGTTTTATCAGGTGGGAGAGCTGTTTCAGGGCTACGCTGTGGGAAAATCCCGCAGATCCATTGCCGAAATGATGAATATTCGCCCGGATTATGCCAATATCCGCAGGGACGGACAGCTAATGCAGATCGATCCGAATGAGGTTAAAGCAGGTGATACCATTGTGGTTAAGCCGGGCGAAAGAGTGCCTTTGGACGGAATTGTCACAAGCGGCTCTTCTACCCTTGACACTGCCGCATTAACAGGCGAATCCCTTCCGCGTCAAGTCGAAGCGGGGGACGATGTAATAAGCGGCTGCATAAATATGAGCGGGATATTGGAAATTCAAGTCACTAAGGAATACGGACAATCAACCGTCTCAAAGATTCTTGAGCTGGTGGAAAATTCAAGCAGCAAAAAGGCAAGGTCGGAAAATTTTATTACGAAATTTGCAAAATATTACACTCCCTGCGTGGTGATAGGCGCATTGCTGTTGGCTGTGCTTCCTCCTCTTATTTTGGGCGGCTCTGCCGAGATATGGGGAGAGTGGATAAACCGTGCGCTGATATTCCTTGTTATCTCCTGCCCCTGCGCTTTGGTTATTTCAGTGCCCCTAAGCTTTTTCGGCGGCATAGGAGGGGCTTCGAGGCTGGGTATACTTGTTAAGGGAGGAAACTTCCTTGAGGTGTTGTCAAAAACGGGTTACGTGGTTTTCGATAAAACGGGAACGCTTACAAAAGGCGTGTTCAACGTTACCGCCGTTCACCCCGATCACTGCTCGGAAGCCGAGCTTATGGAGCTTGCGGCTTATGCGGAAAGCTATTCCGATCACCCCATTGCAGGTTCAATCAAGGAAGCCTACGGAAAGGACATAGATCAAAGCAGAATATCTGATGTTAAGGAAATAAGCGGTCACGGCGTGGAGGCTGTGATTGACGGAAGGAAAATATCCGCAGGAAACGATAAGCTGATGAATCAAATCGGGGTACGGTGGCATCCCTGTCACCGTACGGGAACTACCGTTCATATTGCCATTGACGGAGAGTATGCCGGTCATTTGTTCATTTCCGACGAGGTTAAACCCGATTCCAAGGAGGGCGTCGAAGCCATTAAAAAATTGGGTATCACAAAAACGGTAATGCTTACAGGTGACTCAAAGGAGGCAGGGGAAGCCGCTGCAAGGGAATTGGGTCTCGACGAGGTACACACCCGGCTTTTGCCCGCCGACAAGGTTGAGAGGGTTGAGGCTTTGTTAAGGGAAAAGGAGCAGAATCGTCCGAAATCCGCACTTGCCTTTGTAGGGGACGGAATAAACGACGCTCCCGTGCTGTCAAGGGCGGACGTGGGAATAGCTATGGGTGCAATAGGCTCGGACGCCGCCATTGAAGCAGCCGACATTGTGCTTATGGACGATAAGCCGTCCAAAATTGCCTCGGCAATAAAAATAGCCAAGCGAACTATGGTAATCGTTTATCAGAACATAATTTTTGCTTTGGCGGTAAAGCTGGCGGTGCTTATCTTAGGCGCATTCGGCGTCGCCAATATGTGGGAAGCGGTGTTTGCCGATGTGGGAGTGTCGGTTATTGCCATCATAAATGCCATGAGAGCACTTAATGTTAAAAAAATTTAATCAAAAACCTTAAATTCTTCGTTTCTTAGCGGCAGATTTCCTGTAGGTCTTTTGTCATTGGATTTTTCCATAAAATCGGGGCATTGCCCTTTGCTGAATTTGTAAAAAATGTTTTGCACATCATTTTTGTCAGGTTGGCAGGGCATTCTTGTTGTAATACTAATTCTTGATTAAAAGT
>DNUB01000235.1 GCA_003508605.1 Oscillospiraceae bacterium
TTTTTGAAATTCGTGCTGTCAGGGCAGTTGTGCGGGTTTTTGCCCGCTTTTAGATATGTTGTGCGGGTTTATCCCGCTTTCAGAGAAGCAGGTGGTAATTTTTCACGTTCTTTTAGATGTGTTGTGCTGATTTATGCGCACTTTCAGGGAGGTTGTGCGGGTTTATTCCCTCTTACCTATATCATTCAATTCCGATTTCCCTGCAAAGTCCTGCCAAAAGCGCATAATAGGCTGCTTTGGTAAGATGCACCGTATTGTCGGAGGAGTAATTTTCTTTTAGGTTTCCCTGTTCGTCCTTTAAATAAGAGGCTATATCCACATAATGCCTTTTTGTGCTGTCGTGAGAGGTAATCATTTCCTTAAGCTTAAGATTAAAGCTGTCTATCTGATGATTGTAGCAAAAGGTGCTGTTTGCGGTGACGGGAGGAATCGACAGCACGTAAATATCCGCATCGGGACAAAGAGCCTCCACCTTCGACAAAAAGCTGTTGTAAAATTTAACGTATTCGTCCTCCGACTCAATATTAACATCATTGCTGCCCATAAGAAAAACAAAGCTTTTCAGATTGCTGTTTACAAGAGCGGTAAGAGCCGCAACCTGTGCGCCGCCGCTTTCAAAGGAAAACTCCTCTATATTTCTGGCGGCGACTCCCGCTTTGGCGGAGCAGTGGCTTACAAAGCCGCTTACTCCCAAGCCCAAGCAGATACTGTCGCCCATAAAATAGCTGCTGTTAATAAATTCCTGCTCGGCGGGGGAAAAGGAATCGAGAGCCTCTGAGCCCTCCGAGTCGGAAGCGTCTGTGTTTGGGACGCTGTCGGTGCGGGCGTCGGAGGTTATCAGCAGCTCCCCTCCAATGCCATGAGAGACGTCCGCAGTGGAGGAGGGCTGTTCTGCGTAAATAAATTCACGGTGAGAAATATCCGCACAGCCGCAGATGCCGGCTGCCGTCAGCATAAGGGAAACAGCTCCGCAGATTCTTCGGAAGCATTTTTTGTTTTTTATCGGTTTTAAAAAAATTTTCTCAATAATCATTTCTTCTTGTGGTTTTAAAAATATAGCGCAGCTCTATATCCTTGTTGGTATTTTCGCGGCGGAAGGCTTTTTCTATTCTCTTCATAATCAAATCGCCCGTCTGCTCGTTGGTGTTGGCAAGCATAATGACAAATTGGCTAACGCTGTAGCGGGAAAAAATATCGCTGCCTCTCAAGGAGCGGGATATACAGTCCTGAAGCCTTTGCATAGCCTTTGACATAGAGTTTTGCGAGGGCATTTCGCCCCCTGCTCCGTCTACCGTTAAAAGACAAATATTTATGCTTATCCCCGTTCTTTGGGAATCTCTTATTTCAAGCTGATATAAATGCTTAAAAATCTGATATTCACAGAAAAATGCGCCTGCAACGGGTCTTTGCTCCATAAGATCGTGTATCACAACGTCAATATCCGACTGAACGCTTTTTTTGGTTTTTATAGTCGAGTCGTAAAGCTCCATAAGCTCCTTGGAGGGAGTTATTCCGAACTTGTTCATCATAAGGTCGGTGACGATCTCATACTGCTTTTTTGCGCTTTCCTGCTCGCCCAGCTCGGCCAATGCCCTTATATGGCTGTAATGCACGTATTCGTTATAGGGATCCAGCACCGTCGCCTTGCTGCATATGGCAATAATATCATGAAGCTTTGCGGAGGCATAAAGCAGCTGTATACCCACCTTTACGGCCTTTCTGTACACCGAGCGGTAATATGTATTAAGGGGCACTACCCATGATTCGTAGGCGGACTTTGCCAAAAATTCGCCCGTATACAGATTTACTGTTTCCAAAATAAGCTTGAGCTTTTCCGAATCGTTTTCGCATGCGCTGGCGGTCTTAAAATTCTGCTCGAAAATTTCCGAATCAATTTCCAGCTCTATTTCGGGATTTATGCAGTATGCGCTGTTTACGCATACTATAATGGGCAGAGGGTGCTTAAGCTCCGACAGAATATCCCTGAGCCTGTGTACCTGCGTTTTAAGTGCGCTTGTGGGGTTTACCCCCTCGTCCTCGCCGCTGAGGATATCGATAAGCTCCGACTGTGTAACGGATCTTGTGTGATGCACTACTAAATACTGCAGCAGCAGCCACAGCTTTTTGGATCGCTTGGAGTGCTCGCTGATGGTGTTTTCGCCGTAGGATATGGAAAATTCGCCGAACATGGTAATTTTAAGCTTATTCACAAGGCAGCTCCCCCATTCTGTGCGGTTTTTGTATCTACCTTTAATTATATACGTAATATTTTGTAAATGCAAGCGATGTAACCAAAAAATGTGCATAAATCCGTAATCGAAAAGGAAGGATTTTTTATTGTATTTGACGAATTGTTTTATGTCGGTTTTCTATTGCATATTACAGAAAATGGTGTAAAATGTAGATTTGTAAATTTGTGCAGCTTTGATAGTCAAAATTCGGATGTCTCCCGCTTATTGCCGTAAGCAAAAGGGAAAGGCTCCGTCAGGCGGCGGGTTGCATTCAGTCATTCGGTAAGGAACCCGGTCTCCTGCCGAAAAACCGAGGGGCTTGCGTTCGGGTTTTACATAAATTCGGGGCGCAGCTCCTCATTGAAACTGACAAACCGCATAAAGAGAGGGGATATAATGGTAAGAGAGATGACTCACGGCAAGCCGCTGCCGCTTATACTCGGCTTTTGCATTCCCATGCTGATAGGAAATTTGTTTCAGCAGCTTTACAGCATGGTCGACGCAATTATCGTGGGCAGGTTTTTAGATGTGGATTCCTTAGCGGCGGTAGGCTCCACCGGCTCGGTAAGCTTTCTAATAATAGGCTTCACAACGGGCATAACCGGCGGCTCCTGTATACTTCCCGCCCAAAGCTTCGGTGCGGGGGAATACGGAAAAATGCGCAGGCAGATAGCCAACGCAGTATATTTATGCATAATAACCACGGCGGTAATAACCACTGCCGCCGTGGGCTTCTGCTATCCCATTTTGGAGCTTATGCAGACTCCCGCCGACGTTATCGATTTAGCCTACAGCTACATTGTGGTCATTTTCGGCGGGATATGCGTCACCATGGCATATAATCTTATGGCGGGAATTTTAAGGGCGATGGGGGACAGCAGAACGCCGCTGATATTTCTTATAATAGCCTCTCTGATAAATATCGGGCTGGATCTGTTTTTTATAGTGGTCTGCAATATGGGAGTAGGAGGAGCGGGCTGGGCGACGGTCATATCTCAGGCGATATCGGGGCTGCTTTGCTTTTTTCATATACGAAGGCATTACGATATTCTTGAATATGAAAAGGGGGAGTTTAAGTTTTCGGGAGAAACGCTTTTTTCTCTTGCAAAGCTCGGCGTACCCATGGGGCTTCAGTTTTCCATAACCGCAATCGGTTCGATTCTGCTGCAAAGCGCAGTAAACACTCTTGGAAAAACCGTAATGGCGGCAGTCACGGCGGCGGGAAAAATGCAGTCCATAATGGTAACGCCTATGGAGACCTTGGGAATAACCATGGCCACCTACTCAGGTCAGAATTTGGGAGCAAGAAGCTATCGGCGGATTTCCGACGGAATGAAAAAGGCTTTTGCCATAGGAATTTTGTATTCGGTGTTTTCGGCGGTGCTGATATGGTTTGTCAGCAGGTATCTTTGCCTATTGTTTGTTGACTCGGCGGAAACCGAGGTTATAGAGGGTGCGGTTTATTTTATCAGAATCAACGCTTGCTTTTATCCTGTTTTGGCGGTTTTGTTCATTACAAGAAATATGCTTCAGGGCGTGGGATATTCCTTGCTTCCCATGACGGCGGGGGCCTGCGAGCTGGCGGCAAGGGCGGTGGTTTCTCTGGTATTTGTCCGGTATTACGGATTTAACGCCGCCTGCTTTGCAACCCCCATCGCATGGGTGGCGGCGGACATTTTGCTGGTCACGGTTTACGCCGTAAAGATAAAGGAGATAAAACGAAATCTAAGCGGCGAAGGGTGATTTGCGCAAGGGGAAAAGAAAAGATCGGGGCAATAATTGTAATTTAGGGGGAAACTTTAACAGTTTCCCCCTAAGTCCTTTTCATTCTGCTGCAACTTCCCTGACAGCGTGCAAAAATCAGCACCCCATACCCAAAATCAAGTACAAAATCCGCACCCCGTACCCAAAATCAAGTACAAAATCCGCACCCCATACCCAAAATTAAGTACAAAATCCGCACCCCACACCCAAAATCGAGTACAAATCAGCACAACATATCTAAATAATGTGAAAAATTACCGCCTGCGTCTCTGAAAGCGGACATAAATCAGCACAACTTCCCTGACCGCACGAATTTCAAAAAGTGTCGGAATTTTC
>DNUB01000069.1 GCA_003508605.1 Oscillospiraceae bacterium
GCAAAGATTGTCTACTTTCAGTCAGGTATTAGTATATAATTGTGCAATGTTGCCTAAAATCTCACAAAATCAAAGCTTGAACTAAACCATGCTCTCTTCCCAGCAATCGGGAGCTGTCAAGCCGAATATCTTTGCAACGGTAGGCGCAATATTAGCCAGACCGTATTTGTCCGAGGGCTTGATTTCAAACCTTTCGTCCTTATCATAAATGATAAAGGGTACGGGGTTAAGGGAGTGAGCCGTTCTTACGGCAACCTCGCCCTTTTTGTTCTTTTCGAGCATCTCGTCCGCATTTCCGTGGTCGGCGGTAACAAGCATTGTAACTCCGCATTCGTCGCATACCTTTTTAAGTCTTGCAAGACCGATATCAACGCTCTCCACACCGATTATGGTGCTTTCAAGGCTTCCCGTGTGTCCTACCATATCGCCGTTTGGGAAATTGCAGCGGATAAAGTCGTACTCGCCGCTTTCAATAACCCTTATAAGGTCGTCAACTATTTCAGCGGACTTCATCCATGGACGCTGATCGAAGCTTACATTATCCGAAGGAATCTCCTTAAAGGTTTCCAGCTCCTCGCTGAACTTTGCGCTTCTGTTTCCGTTCCAGAAATAGGTTACATGGCCGTATTTCTGCGTTTCGCTTACCGCATACTGCTTGTATCCGTTGTTTACAAGCAATTCGGAAAGGGTGTTCTTGATTTCGGGAGGATTTACCAAAAATCTCTTGGGCAGCTTCAGATCTCCGTCGTACTGAAGCATTCCCGCATATACCACATCGGGCTTAGCTCCTCTGTCAAAGAATGTGAATATATCATTGTCAAACGCCATGGAAAGCTCAATGGCTCTGTCGCCTCTGAAGTTATACAGAATAACGCTGTCCTTATCGTTAACGGTACCCACAGGCTGTCCGTTTTCGGCAATAACAAATGCGGGCAGATCCTGATCTATTATTCCCTCGTTTTCGTTTCTGTAGGCTTCGATAGCTTCCTTAGCCGAGGCAAACTGTCTGCCCTCGCCCTTAACGTGAGTTTTCCAGCCTGCCTCCACCATGCCCCAGTTAGCCTGATAGCGATCCATGGTGATCTTCATTCTTCCGCCGCCGCTGGCAATTCTTCCGTCAAAGCCGCCGTCGTTTAATTCCGCAAGCTTGTTTTCAAGCTGCTCAACATATACAAGTCCGCTGGTGGCGGGAACGTCTCTTCCGTCAAGGAGAATATGGACTCTTACCCTGGAAACTCCTTCCTTTTTGGCTTCTTCAAGCATATTGAAAAGGTGTGAAATGTTGGAATGAACGTTTCCGTCGGAAAGAAGCCCGATAAAATGGAGAACCGAGCCGTTTTTCTTAACGTTTCCCACAACCTCCTGCCATGTGTCCGAGCCATACATTTTTCCGCTTTCTATGGATTCGTTTACAAGCTTTGCTCCCTGTGAATAAATCTGACCGCAGCCGATGGCGTTATGTCCTACCTCGCTGTTGCCCATATCGTCGTCGGAGGGCAGACCCACTGCGCCTCCGTGAGCCTTAAGCCTTGTGTTTGGGCAGTTTTTAAGCAGCCAATCGAGAGTAGGTGTGTTGGCAAGGGTAACCGCATCGCCGAGTCCCGTCTTGCTGAATCCCACGCCGTCCATAACTACCAATAAAATAGGTTTTTTAGCCTTCATATTACAAATTATTCCTTCCTGAATTATTCAAATAATCAGCCGTTTTCGGCAGCCTTAATGATTACAGTAAAGTCCTGAGCCTTAAGTGAAGCGCCGCCGATAAGACCGCCGTCCACATTTTCCTTGGAAACAAGCTCTTCTGCGTTTTTAGCGTTCATAGAGCCGCCGTACTGAATTGTAATGCTGTCGGCGGTTTCCCGGTCGTACAGCTTTGCAAGCTGAGTGCGGATAAATGCGCAAACCTCCTCCGCCTGCTCGGCGGTTGCGGTTTTGCCCGTGCCTATAGCCCAAACGGGCTCGTATGCAATAACGCATTTCTTAACGTCCTCTTTGGAAACAGCAAAGAAATCAAGCTTAATCTGACGTGCAATAACCTCCTCGGTAATATTGCATTCTCTTTCCCAAAGCAGCTCGCCTACGCATACTATAGGCTTAAGTCCTGCCGCAAGAGCCGCCTTTGTGCGCTTGTTTACGGTTTCGTCCGTTTCGTTGAAATACTGTCTGCGCTCGGAGTGACCGAGAACAACATACTCAACGCCCATTTCCGCCAACATATCTGCGCTGATTTCACCTGTGAATGCGCCGCTCTTCTCAAAGTGGCAGTTCTCTGCGCCAATCTTAATGTTTGTTCCCTCAGTAACGTCAAGAGCTGTTTCAAGGTTAGTAAAGGGTACGCACGCCACAATCTCCACGCCCTTAACATCGGCAACAAGCGGCTTAAGCTCTTCAAGGAGAGCCTTTGCCTCGGGACGTGTCTTGTTCATCTTCCAGTTTCCCGCAATAATTGCTTTTCTGACATTTTTCTTCATAATCTAAATTTCCTTTCTTTTATTAAATTATTTTACAACTTTAATACCGATAATAAATCTGAGAGGGGGGATTCTTTTGCATATCTCATAAAGTCCAACGGTAAGGACAAAGCTTAATGCAGCAATCAGTACATACTGTATCGGGAGAGACAAATCGGTTTTCACAATAAGGAATCCCACTGCAGCAAGCACCGTCTGATGCAGCCAATAAACAGGGAAGCAAGCGGGCGAAAAATATTCGGTGAATTTGTTCTTGAAATCAAGGAATTTCGCCCCAACAGCCATTGCTCCCAAAACGCCCGTCCACTCCAAGGCTCTGAAGTCAAGATACCAAAAAACCTCGCTTTCGACCCCCGCATTATACATAACACAGCGGAAAATCATCATGGCAAGCCACAATACGCCAAGCAATATCCAATTGCGCTTCAGCTTTTCCATAACATTGTCGTCGGTAAATAAAAAGAATCCCAACAAAAAGCATACGGAAAATTCAAGCACGCCTTTTCCGCCAATGTTTGCAATCAATCCGCCTGCGCTTAGCAGCAGAAACCCGCCGACGACTATCACCCCGACAGGTATTTTGGACAGCTCCGGCTTCCTGTTCAGCCCGGCGTACCAAGCATTCAAGGGCAAAAACACCAGCGAAATCACAAGCAGGAATAATATAAACCATAAATGTCCCGGCGTAAAGCCTCCGTCATATCCCGTAAGATCGGTCCATTTGGTAAAAAACACCGAATAATGCCCAAAAAATCCGCCTTGATAGTCATTGTAAAAAACGTCCGCCAGAAAGCTCTGTATCGGTATCCAAACAATCAAACCGCTCACAAGCGGAACAAGGAGTCTATGAACACGCTCCTTTGCATATTCGGCCGCCGTTCGTTTTTTCAGGGCATAAAAAGCCGACGCTCCCGCCAGTGCAAACATCAGGGACATCCACCAAGGATACACCGCCAAATCAATATATCGCAGCGGGGGGATCTCTCCGCCGTAAACATAAAAGCTGTAATAGCCGCCCGAAAGAAAACACATTGAGGCGTGAAACGGAAAAAGCATCAAAATTGACAAAATTCTTAAATTGTCAATAAAATACTTCCTTTTACTCAACAAAGCCTCCTGATCAAACAAAAATATGCCGCCGCTGTGCGGCGGCATACCGTAATATCGATAATTACTTGTCCTGGATTACGTCTATGCCGGGAAGTACCTTTCCTTCAAGGTATTCAAGAGAAGCGCCGCCGCCTGTGGAGATATGGCTCATCTTGTCTGCAAAGCCGAGCTGTACAACGGCAGCCGCACTGTCGCCGCCGCCGATAATGGTGGTGGCGTCCGCCTCTGCAAGTGCCTGCGCTACGGCAATAGTGCCCTTTGCAAGAGTGGGATTCTCAAATACGCCCATAGGTCCGTTCCATACAACCGTCTTTGCCGCCTTGGCTTCATTTGCAAACAGCTCCATAGTCTTGGGTCCGATATCAAGTCCCTCCATATCGGCGGGAATCTTGTCGGAATCTACCGTTCTTACCTCAATAGGTCCGTCGATGGGATCGGGGAATCCTGCGGCAATAGTCGTATCGATGGGAAGGAGGAGCTTCTTTCCGTTCTTTTCCGCTTTTTCGATCATTTCCTTGCAGTAGTCTATCTTTTCGTCGTCAACCAAAGACTTTCCTACTTCCATACCCTTTGCTTTAAGGAAGGTGTATGCCATACCGCCGCCGATAATAAGAGTATCGCACTTTTCAAGAAGATTGCTGATAACATTCAGCTTATCCGCAACCTTTGCACCGCCCAAAATAGCGACAAAGGGACGAACGGGGTTTTCAACGGCGTTGCCCAAAAACTCGATTTCCTTATTCATCAGATAACCCACAGCCGTTTCCTTAACGAACTTGGTAACACCGGCGGTAGAAGCGTGCGCTCTGTGAGCGGAGCCGAAAGCGTCCATAACAAAGATCTCGTTATTGACCAAATCAGCCAATTCCTTGGAGAAGCCCTCGCCGTTCTTGGTTTCGTCTGCGCCTCTGAAGCGGGTGTTTTCCAAAACAACGATCTCGCCGTCGTTCATCTCCGCAACAGCCTTTTTGGCGTTTTCGCCTACCACGGTATCGTCAGCGGAAAAAACCACCTTCGTCTTAACCAGCTCCGCCAATCTGTCGGCGGCGGGCTTTAAGGAGAATTTAGCCTCAGGACCGTTCTTGGGCTTTCCCAGGTGAGAACAGAGAACTATTTTTGCGCCGTTTTGGGACAGCTTGTTAATAGTGGGGAGAGCGGCAACGATTCTGTTATCGTTGGTGATTTTTCCTTCCTTCATGGGAACGTTGAAATCCACGCGGACAAGTACATGTCTGCCCTTTACGTTAAGGTCTTCCACATTTTTCTTGTTAAGCTTGCTCATAAAGTTACCTTCCTTTTTTATTGAATTTTTATTTTGAACTTTGAACATATTAGAGTAATAATTTTTTGCAATTATCACCAAATAATATTTTAGCAGAAATCGGAAAAGATTTCAAGTACATTTTACAAATATTTACTTATGGGCTTCTCTAAAACCGATTTAAAAAAGCAAAAAGCGGACGTAGTGCGTTGGCTGCAAGGAAAGTCGGCAAAACAAAGCTGTATGCCTTGCATGGAGATTTGAAGCAGCAGAGGTTGTGCTCCACATATTTTTGCTCAAGCAAGGGTTTTAGAGATGCCCTTATATGCGGCAGCCATTATCTTCTCGCCTTGCCCTTAACGATTACGCCGATAAAGTTTGTGCCCGCATTGCAGGCTACAACGCCGCCGCAGGTTTCCTTCATTGTAAGATCATATCCGGTTTTTTTAGACAAGGTTTTTTGAAAAAGCTCCTCCATTTCGGGGTTGGTGGTAGTCAGCAGATGCCACGGTGTTTCGGGTATCATTCTTTCGCTTATATACTCCGCTGCGGCGGCAACGGCGGCTTTTTCGCCCCTGCACTTCTTCACTACCCTGCTTTCGCCGTCGATAAGGGAAATAACGGGCTTTAAGGACAGCATTTCCCCTAAAAAGGCAGCGGCTGCGCTTATTCTTCCTGATTTTTTCATATGGCGGAGGTTAAAGCCGATAATATAAATTTCGCAGCAGTTAAACCAATCCTCCATAAACGCCAATACCATTTTGCAGCTCTGCCCCGCCTCCAGCTTTCTTGCCGCTTCAACAACGGGATAGCCGTAGCCTAAGGAATAGCAGTGACTGTCCATAATATGAAATTCGGTATTTCCCAGCCCGCCCTCTTCTTTAAGGATATTGTAAGCCTGCACCGCATTTGCGTAGGTCTGCGAGCCGGTGGAGTTGATAAGAACAACTATTACGTCGTCATAGCCCTCCTTAACGCACTCTCTGAATTTTTCCTCAAAGCGGGGCACCGTGATCTGACTTGTTTTGGGCAGCTCCTCGGAATTTGCCTCCAGCTCCAGAAATTCCTCGGCAGTGTAGGTGACCCGCTCAACTATCGATCTGTCCCCCAAGGTAATGTCGAAATTCATAATGTCGATGCCGTAGCGTGCCTCATCCTCCTTTGAAATGTCGCAGCCGCTGTCGGCAATAATCTTTACTTTTGCCATCTTTAATATCCTTTCTTTGTTTGATATCGGTTTGTCTTTAATTCAGGCGACGCCCTGCGTTGACTGTGCGGTTCCGCCTTTATTCCCTAAGTGTTGTTTTCTGCTTTCCACACATACTCGGTAAGCCGTCCCTTGTTCTGAAGCTCGGGAAAACCCCATTGCCTTAAAACCTCATATGCGCCTATCGCTGCGCTGTTTGAAAGATTAAGGCTTCTCATCTCGCCGATCATGGGTATTCTTACGCAACGGTCCTTATTGCGGTACAGCAGCTCCTCCGGCAGCCCTTTATCTTCTCTTCCGAAAACTATGTAGCATTTATCGGGATATTTAACATCGCAATATGTGTTCACCGCTTTTGTGGAATAATAAAAATATTCTCCCTCGGTTTTTTCAAAAAAATCCTCAAACCCCTCATAATAGCTTATATCCAGATAATGCCAATAGTCAAGCCCTGCGTGCTTCAGCTTTTTATCGTCCGCCGAAAAGCCCATGGGCTTTATCAGGTGCAGCCTTGCCCCCGTAACGGCGCAGGTGCGTGCTATATTTCCCGTATTCTGCGGAATTTGAGGTTCTGCCAAAACTATGTTTAATTCCATAATGCCTGCTCTTTTCTGTAATGGACTTCTCTAAAACCCGGTTTGAAAAGCAAAAGCGGGTGGAGTGCGCAGGCTGCGGGGAGGTTTGAAGCAGCAGAAACCGTGTTTCCTACGTTTTTGCTCAAGCAAGGTTTTATCAACGGTTGTATTTTACCATATTTATACTGTTTTGTAAATGGATAGCCGCACCAAATATATTACCTAACATAATTTACGGCAGCAAAAAGGCATTCCGCACTTTTTCAATACAGAACGCCTTTTTCTATGCTGTACATTTATTTTCCTGCCGCCGTATACATAACGGCGGAAATACAAATACAGCCGTCCCTTTCATAGGCAAGAAAACGCAGCCCGTCCTCCGCCGCATTTGCGGAATATTTTAAGGCAACGCCGCACAATTATTGTCGTTCGAGTGCGCAGTCAGATTTTTCGTCAG
>DNUB01000041.1:0-4190 GCA_003508605.1 Oscillospiraceae bacterium
AATTCTCTTCTTATGATATAATGAAAATGACCAATTTGTAATTTCAAAGATGAAGGAAAAATAAATGAAGATACTTTCAATAGAATCCTCCTGTGATGAAACGGCATGCGCTATAGTTGAGGACGGCAGAAAAATCATATCAAGTGTTGTTGCAACACAGATTGGCGAGCATAAGCTTTATGGCGGAGTTGTTCCTGAAATTGCTTCAAGAAGGCATTGCGAAAATATCGTAGGCGTATGCGAAGAAGCATTGGAAAAAGCGGAAATGACACCGCAGGACTGTGACGCCGTTGCAGTTACCTATGCGCCGGGGCTTATCGGAGCTCTGCTGGTAGGTGTAAGCTTTGCCAAAAGCCTTGCGCTGTCTTTAGATAAACCGTTAATTCCCGTTCATCATATAAAAGGGCATATTGCCGCCAATTATATTGCTCATTCCGATTTGGAGCCGCCATACCTTTGTTTGGTTGCAAGCGGGGGACACTCTCATATAATTAAGGTAAAAAGTTATACCGAGTTTGAAACAATAGGAAAAACCCTTGATGATGCGGCGGGGGAGGCATTTGACAAGGCAGCTCGATCTATGGGTTTCCCGTATCCCGGCGGGATTTATATTGACAAGGCGGCAAAAAAGGGTAATCCGGCAAGATATAAGCTGCCTATCCCCAAAACGGAAAATCTTTATGATTTCAGCTTTTCAGGTTTAAAAACCGCTGTTATAAATCTTGTTCATAATTCCGCACAAAAGGGAGAAGCCATAGACGTCAACGACCTTGCCGCAAGCTTTCAGCACACAGTTTGTGAAATACTAAGTTCAAAATTTATTAAATCCGCATTGGATAACGGTTATAAAACTGTAGCCCTGGCAGGGGGAGTGGCTGCCAACAGCGGTTTACGGGATTGTTTGGCAAAACAGGCGGAAATCCATAATCTAAAGCTCTATATTCCTCCGATAAGCTTATGCGGAGATAATGCTGCAATGATAGGAAGCCAAGCATACTACGAATATTTGTCGGGAAATATTTCGGACAGTGCATTAAACGCTGTGGCAAGTCTTAAATTAAGTTAGTTTTTACCATTTGGAGAGGTTTGTAATTGTCGGCTTTATATTAAAAAACATAATAAAAAAGAGCAGTGCATTTTCAAATGAAAATTCGATATCGCTGCTCTATTTTTTTATTTTAGCCTGTATTCTTTTTGCCTTTCGGGAAAATCTCAATTGACTTACTATATTTGAAAAATCGTAAATACGCAGTATATCGTTTATTTCTGCTCCAACAAACAAAATAATCATACAGATATATATCCACAGCAAAAAAAGTATTATTGCAGTGAGACTGCCATAAACCTTTGACTGATTTCCGAAGTTATCTATATAAAATGAATAAAGAGCAGAAAAACCGATCCAACCGACTGCACTTACTATCGCTCCGGGAAGCTCATTTTTGAGCTTGGTTTTTCGGTCGGGAATTATTGTATACAAAAACAGAAAAAACAAAATCAAAACACCGAAGGAAACCAGCCAGCGTATTAGTCTCACCGAATTTGCAAGGTTTTCCATAAATGGGTGAAGAGACATCAGAAAGGATAAAATTCTATTGCCGAAAACCATAAGGATAAGCATTACGGTTAAAGCCGCTATCAAACCTAAAGTATAAATAACGGCGATTATTCTTAATCTGATATATCCTCTGCTCTCAGTGGTTTTATAGATAGAGTTAAGTCCGTAAATTATTCCGAGAACACCCTTTGAACACGCCCAAAGAGCGGTTATTGTGGTAATTGAAATAATTGCTCCTGAACCATACTCTGCCGCTTCGGACAGTATGCTGTTCAGTAAATCACTTATTTGAGGAGTTAAAAAATCAGAAGCCCAGTTTTCTATATTTGCATCACTAAAAATAGGAATATATTTTAAAAGGCTTAATAAAAGCATTAAAAATGGAAAAATCGAAATAAATATGAAAAAGGCCGCCTGCGCAGCATAAGCAGTGAGATTGTCGGAATTAAAGCGATTTGAGATGCGTTTTATTCCATATATTACAGATTCAAAAAATCTTAATATGCCGCCCATTAAATCCTCCTTTCATAGTTATTTATATCTGTAAAGCGAAATTTTTTCAAAGCCGTCCAAAAGCTCATCTGAAAGATTAAAAGCCGCTTCGACTCCCTTTGCTACGCATTTAAGAGCATCATCAGCCACATAGCAGGGAGCGCCTATAACCTTTTGTATCAATTTATCCAAGCCGTTGAGCAATGCACCTCCGCCGGTAAGTACAATGCCGCTTGCAAGAATATCTCCCACCAACTCGGGAGGAGTGCGCTCAAGAACATTTTTTACTCCTGCAATAATTTCGTTCACATGATCAATAACAGCCTCATATATGTCAACTTCACTTATTTCCAAACTTTGCGGTAATCCTCGTAAAAGATGGCGGCCCTTTACAATCATTTTTTTGTTTTCGTCGGGGTCGAATACATTTGCAATCTGCATTTTTGCTTGTTCGGCGGTTTTCTCTCCAATAATAATTTTATATTTCGCTGAAATATATTTTATTATGGCCTCATCCAATTTATTCCCGGCCATTTTAATTGATGTATCCTGAACAATACCGTTAAACGAGGTAACCGCAATATCCGTTGTTCCTCCTCCTATGTCAACAACCATTGCTCCCTTTGCCTTGGATATATCAACCCCTGCGCCTATAAGGGCGGCGATGGGTTCCTTGATAATAAATACCTTTCTTGCACCTGCCGAAAGGGCGGCTTCGATTACCGCACGGTTTTCCACATCGGTAATAAGGGAGGGAACGCAAAGAATAATGCGGGGCTTTAACATCATACTGCTGCTGACTTTTCTGATAAAGGCGGCAACCATTGCTTCTGCGGTGTCATTATCCGAAATCACTCCGTCTTTAAGCGGCTTAACTGCAATAATGTATTCGGGAGTACGTCCTAACATTTTATATGCTTCGGCACCTACTGCAAGAACCTGATGCTTCTTTTTATCATATGCAACAACGCTGGGTTCGTCCACTACAATTCCTTTTCCGCCAATAGTTATTATGGTATTGGCGGTGCCTAAATCAATTCCGATGTCCACTGATGACATAAGACCACTTCCTTCCAATTATTCACATTTTTTCTTTATTTATTACAAGATATTCCGTTAACGCATTATAATTATTTTCGATTTTATTCTCCATAACAGCATTCAGCAGGAAGCTTAGAGCCGCACCGACCTCTTTGCCCCTGAATCCCATTTTAATAATATCATTTCCGTTTACAGCCAATTTCTTCAAGGAAAAACATTCTTGTTGGCTTATGGCTGTTTTTGCCGTTTCGGCCGCTTCCTTATATTCGGCTATTCTGCCTTGTGCAGCGGCAGATTTTGCCGTATCGTCCGCAATATGAACCTTGATTAAGTCAAAGAAAAGGTTTTCCCCATATTTATTTAACTGCTTTTTTAAGATTATGCCGTCATTTTTCATAATCATATCATGACGTTTCACAAGTGCTAAAACATTTTGGAGCGTTTCATTATCAAAACGAAGCTCCTTCATTCTTTTTTCACATATTTCTCCGCTTATTGAGGCATGTCCTTTAAAATGTCCCTCATTGTTGTAAAACTGATAGCAATAAGGCTTGCCCAAATCATGGAAAAGCATGGCAAGTCTTAAATGAGCCACAGGCTCAATGCTGCAAATTGCTTTAACCGTATGTTCCCAGACGTCTAAATTATGATAGTGATTTTTTTGATCAAAATCCACACACTGTAAGATCTCAGGTATTACTTCACCCAAAATATCGTAATATTCCATGAGCACCGGATATAAATATTCTGCTTTTCCGCAAAGCATTTTGCACAATTCGGAACTTACCCGTTCAGGGGATATTGCTTTTAACAGATGCTTTTTGTTATGAAGGGCGAGAGCGGTTTTTTTTTCGGCCTTAAATCCGTATACCGTCATAAACCTAAGACCCCGCATAATGCGCAGCGCATCCTCTTCAAACCGTTTTTCCGCCTCTCCGACACATCTTAATGTATTGGTTTTTATATCCGATTCACCGTCAAATATATCAATAATTCCTTTTGATTCCGAATAAGCAATAGCATTTACGGTGAAGTCTCTTCGAGCAAGATCTTTTGTTAAATCGCAGGTAAAGAAAACATTTTCCGGACGGCGGCAGTC
>DNUB01000041.1:4476-6105 GCA_003508605.1 Oscillospiraceae bacterium
CGGACGGCGGCAGTCCTTATATTCACCGTCAACCCGAAAAGTGGTTATTTCAGCGGTATTTCCTTTGCACATAACAGTGATTGTTCCGTGCTTTATGCCTGTTTCCGCAATTTTATAGTCCTTTAAAACCTTTTCCGTTTCCTTTGGTAAGGCAGAGGTGGTTATATCATAGTCGGAAACAGGGATTTTCATTATACCGTTTCTTACACAGCCGCCTACAGCATAAGCCTCATATCCTGCGGCTTCAAGCTTTTTTATAATTTCCGCTGCAAATTCCGAAAGAACTATTTTTTTAATCATCTTAATCTATCCGCTGTTTCATTACATTTGCGGTAAATATTCTCAGGACTTTCTCCAATAAAAAACTCCCCGTTTTCATACAGTATTTTACCGTTGACCATAGTCATTTTTACATTGCTTTTGCTGCCGCTGTAAACAAGGTTTTTTGCAATATTGTTCAAGGGCTGCATATTAGGCCGGTTAAGGTCGATCATAACCAAATCCGCATTTTTTCCTTCCGCAAGGCAGTCGCTGTCGACAAGCCCCATAGCCAAAGCACCGTTTTTCACAGCCATAGTCAAAACGTCTAATCCGTCACAGACAGCCGCATCTTTTTCTCTGATTTTTTGAAGTCCTGTTACAAGGAACATTTCTCTGAACATATCGAGACAATTGTTGCTGGCGGAGCCGTCTGTTCCTATGGCAATGTTAATTCCTTTTTTCTGCATTTGCCATATAGGCGCAATACCGCTGGCAAGCTTGGTATTTGACCCGGGATTGGTTACAGCCCAAAGCCCCTTGCTTTTAAAGGTATTCATATCGCTTTCATTAAAGTGTACGCAGTGAAAGCCGCCTCCGCCATATTCAAGCATACCCAAATCTTCAAATAAAGCGGTAGGTGTTTTTCCGTGGCGTTCTTTGCACTCTGCAACCTCTTTTTCCGTTTCGGAATTATGCGTAAAAACCGGTGCTTTAAATTCATGCGAAAGCCTTGCTATCTCCTTCATTAGGTCAAGAGAGGTGGTGTATTCGGCGTGAAAACCTAACTGATAAGAAATAAGCTCATTGTAATTGTTGAATTTTTGATACTCATCGGATAAGGTCTTAGCGTTTTCGGCACCTCCGTTTACTGCGCCGCAAAGAACCATGCGGTAGCCGGTATCTATCGCCGCTGATGCTATCGAATCTCTGAAAAAGTACATATCAAAGCAGGATGTGATGCCGCTTGTCAAATACTCCATTATTGCAAGCTTGGTGAGTATATACACATCGTCGGGGGTAAGCTTGTCTTCTCTTGGAAAAACCCGGTTAAAAAGCCACTCCTGCAAAGGCAGATCGTCTGCATAGGAACGCAGGAATGTCATTGCGGAATGGGTGTGGGCATTCTTAAAACCCGGCATAATCAAATTACCCTTGCAGTCAATCTCACGGTCAAAGCCTTCGGCATCTTTGACATTTTCTCCCACATAGCATATTTTACTGCCGTTTGTGTGCAGCTCTCCCTCAATAATTGAGCAGCTGTTATCATTAGTGCTAAGGGGCATTATTCTTGCATTAAAAAATCTTATTTTCATAAGTAACCTCACTTAAAATATTTTTAACAATCTATATAATATATATAATACCACA
>DNUB01000245.1:0-625 GCA_003508605.1 Oscillospiraceae bacterium
CCGAGAAAAAAATTTTTAAAGAAGTTCGCCCTTATTTTATTGGGCACGCTGTTGGCGGTATTTGCCGTTAAATCGGCAGTAAGCTTCATATCCGACGCCGCCGGCTCGGTTTCGGAGGAGGAGGCGGCTGCGTTTCTGAAGGATTGCGGCTGGGAAATCGAAAGGGGCAGCGCAGAAAGCGAGGATGTATATATTCCTTCAAGCTTCAGCGAGATGTACGAAAGATATAACGCCATTCAGCTTAAGCAGGGATACGATCTTTCAAAGTACAAGGGCGAAAGAGTGATCAAATACTCCTTTGTAATAACAAATTATAAGGGCTTTGACAATGTCAGGGCTCATGTGCTGACGTGGGGCGGCAGAATCATAGGCGGCGACATTTGCAGCACCGAGCTTAACGGATTTATGACCGGCTTTGGCGGGGAGGAGTAGCTTTTGGCTTTAAGTATACAAATTAAATTATTATCAAATGTTCAATGAGGGGCTGTGCTCCGAATTTATGAAAAATCCGTGGCTTAAGCCCCTCAGGGTTTCAGTGGGGACCGGGTTCCCTACTGAAAGACTGAATGGAACCCGCCGCTTAATGAGGCTATGCCTTTTGCTTGCCGCAAAAGGCGGGGGACAT
>DNUB01000245.1:898-2578 GCA_003508605.1 Oscillospiraceae bacterium
TTGCTTGCCGCAAAAGGCGGGGAATATCGGATTTTGATTATATATTAGGTATAAATACAAAGCGAGAGGGCAATTTATGTTATCTGTATCCGCTGCCCGAATTTTAAAAGTATTCGGGCATACAGCTCCCCGGAGATCCTGCGATACTCCCCGCCGTAGGTTTTGCGGTCGTTTTCAAAAAGCTCGAAGCGCATTATTATATTGGAGTAATCCTCATTAAAGAAAAATATGCACTGAAAAAAGCGGCTTTTTTCCGCATAATAATTGACCGGCTCAAGTGTCAGCACCGACTCGATATTTTCTGTCAGCTGCTGCTCCAGCTCCTTGGGCTTAATATAACAGAACTGCACCTTTTTGGTGTTCGGAAGCTGCTTTGCTTCTGCTGCAAGCTTGTTTTCCTCTTTATTTTCAGCCTTCTTTGTTTTTTTAAAAAATAACATTTTCCCCTCGCATACTTTAATAAATTTACAAGATTTTTTTGCGGTCCTATCCGTAATGCCTTCACATTGTCCTTGCTCCGAACAAGCCTGCAATACTATAAATATTTTAACACAATTTTATTTTATTCACAAGCACTCAGAATAAATTTTTGACTTTTATGACAAGAATTTGATATGATAAAACCCCGTTAAAGGTTAATATTGAAATATCAAAAACGAAAGGAAAAATTTATATGGAAAAGCTTATCGGATTTAAAAAGGGTGTAAACTTAGGCGGCTGGCTTTCTCAGTGTGATTACAGCACGGAGCATTTAAACAGCTTCATTGCGGAAAAGGATTTTAAAAAAATAGCTTCCTGGGGCGTTGATCATGTAAGGATACCCATAGATTATAATATTGTGCAGAATACCGACGGAACCATTAAGGAATCGGGTATCGCATATATAGACAACGCATTGGAAATGTGCAAAAAATACGGCTTAAATACGGTCATCGATCTTCATAAAACGGCAGGCTTCTCCTTTGACAAGGGTGAAAATGAAAGCGGATTTTTCGACGACGAAAAATACCGGCAGCTTTTTTATTCATTGTGGGAGGAGCTGGCAAAAAGGTACGGAAACTCCGAAAGCATAGTTTTTGAGCTTCTTAACGAAATAACGGACAGAGAATTTTCAAAAAAATGGAATGAAACGGCAAAGGAGTGCATAAAAAGAATACGCACCCATGCAAAGGACACGGTGATTTTCGTAGGCGGATACTGGAATAACAGTATTGATGCAATAAAGGACCTGGAGCCGCCTTATGATGACAGGGTCGCTTACACCTTCCACTGCTACAATCCTATGCCCTTTACTCATCAGCTGGCGTGGTGGGTAGATAATTTTGATGTATCGCAGAAAAAAACCTACGAGGAATGCGGCTGCTGTGCCGAGGATTTTGTAAAGGCGTTTAAAGAAGCATGGGAGATAGCAAGGAAAAATAATACCGTTCTTTATTGCAGCGAATACGGAGTTATTGATAAAGCCTCCCCCTCCGATACGCTTAAATGGTACAAGGACATAAACAGCGCATTCGAGCATTACGGAATAGGACGCTGCGCATGGAACTACAAGGAAAAGGATTTCGGACTTTCCGACAAGAATATGGAAGGGGTTATTGACGAAGTAAGGAAGTATTTATAATCAAAATCCGATGTCCCCCGCCTCTTAGGCGGCGGGTTCCATTCAGTCTTTCAGTGGGG
>DNUB01000148.1 GCA_003508605.1 Oscillospiraceae bacterium
CCGCTTTCAGGGAAGCACTGCTGATTTTTGCCCGCTTTCAGGGAAGTTGTGATGATTTTTCACCGCCTTAAGAAAAGGATTGCGATAGATTTTTTGTTCGTATTTTCCGCAGTCTGAGGTTATTAGTTATTATATCATAAAAGCATAAGATAAACAAGGTTTTTCACATAATTTTTAGGCAGCACCGCAAAAAGCCGTGAATCGGCGTTTGCGGTGCTGCCCTTAAATGCCTCTGTTTTAAGCTGCAGCAGCCTTCGGTTAAGCTTTAATGGTTTTCCGTAAGCGTTATCTCAAATTCATGCTCCTCATAGGAGGTTTGGGAGAAGAAGCCGGTATTGACCTTAACGGGACGGAGAACCTTTACGGTGATTTTGTCGCCCGCTTTCATTCCCTTGGTAAGCTCCTGAACGTCCTCCACAGCGGTAACGGTTTCTCCGTTTACTCCGACGATTATATCCTCCACCTTAAGCTCGCTTTGCGCAACGGGAGCGTTTTTGTCAATCTCCACAACCAAAAGGCCCGTTATGTTATAGTCGCTTACCTGCTTAGTGGTTATTCCCAAAACAGGTCTGCCCTTTACAAAGCCGTAGTTTATCAGATCGCTGATAATGGGCTTGGCGTCGTTTATGGTAATGGCGAAGCCTAAATTTTCAATGCTGCTGTCCGAAGCGACTATTTTTGAGTTTACAATACCTATCACATTGCCGTACATATCAAACAAGCCGCCGCCTGAGTTGCCCGGGTTAATTGCCGCATCTGTCTGAATGGAGCTTAAAACATAGCCCTTTTCGGAGGTAAAACGGTTAAGTCCCGAAATGTAGCCGCCCGTAAGGGTTTTGGAAAGTCCTGCGGGATTTCCTATGGCGCATACCTGCTGTCCTATGTTAAGAGTGTCGCTGTTGCCGAGAGGAACTGCGGTGAAGGGCTGCGCTCTTTCGATTTTCAGAACCGCCAGATCCGTAGCCTGATCCTTGCCCTTAAGGACCGCCTCCACTTCCTCCTCGCCGCTGTATTTGTCTCCCACCTTAACCGTAAGCTTTGAGGCTCCTCTTACCACATGCTCGTTGGTAACAATATATCCGTCGGTGGTAAAGATAACGCCGCTGCCTACTCCTGCGGCAGTTAATTCGCTGCTGTACTCGTTCTGCACATAATTTGTGATAACAACGATACTTTCGTTAACTCTTTTATACAGCTCCTCATAATCGTATTTGGTGGAGGTATTCATAGCGGCCATATTGGACAGACCCGACAGATCGTCCTCCACGGGATTTTCGGGAGCGGTATAAGACGGTTCTGTGCCGTTTGCCTCCGAGCTGTCCGTGCGGTCGGGCTGCTGGGGCTTATCTTCCCCCCCGGAGGTGCCGCTGCCTTCAACGATGCTGCCGTTCATTCTGTTTGCAAGGTATGAGCCGCCAAAGCCGCTTATGCCGCCGACGGCTATTGCGGCAATCAAAAGACCGGTTACCAGTGCGCCGCTTACTCTTTTCTTTTTCGGGGGCTTCGGAGACTGTCCTCCTCCGTTGTTTCCGTAAGGTTCATACTGCCCGCCCTGTCCGAAATTAGGATCCGTGGAATAATATTGCTGAGGGTAATTGTTATTATCATACATAAGTATTACTTCCTTTCCGCCGGTAAGTCTATGAGCTGCTTTTGTTCTTTACCCCGATTATAGCTTGCTTTTGTGAAAAAAATGTGTTTGATAATTTACATTATAAAGAAAAAAGGGAAAAAGACTGCGGATAAAACGGCGGTTTTTATGTGACAAAGCCGCAGCTTCCGTCTTTTGGGAGATATAGGCCGGGAGATTTCCTTAGGCTTTTTCCGACAGTCGGTTATTTGCAGCCTAAGGCTATTCCGCACTCGATTCTTTTTTGCTGAAGCTTGCAGGCTAATTTGTTGGGTATCTGTACATCGCCCTCATATTGGAAGGAATTTGCATTGCAGCCGCCCGAGCAGTAAAATCTCGCCCAGCAGTCCGAGCAGCCCTTTTTGCTGTATATATGCGTTTTGGCAAAATAATCCTTTATATTTTTATCCAAGCTTCCGTTAAATATATTGCCCATTTTCCACTGCTCCATTCCTACAAATTGGTGACAGGGGAAAATGTCTCCGTCGGGAGTGACCGCCACATACTCGTTTCCGCAGCCGCAGCCTCTCAGCCTTTTGATTGCGCAGGGACCTTGATCCAAATCGATTTTAAAGTGGAAAAAGTTAAATTTGCCGGGATTTTTTTCCATTATTTCATACAGTCGGTCGTATTCCTTATAAATAGCGGGCAGGTCCTCCTCCGTTAAAGCGTAGGGAAGCTTTTCGTCCGTAACCACAGGTTCTGCCGACAGCTCTCTGAAGCCCAGCTCCGCAAAGTGCAGGATATCGTTTGCAAAATCCAAATTATACTTTGTAAACGTACCTCTTATATAATAATCGGTGCGGCCCTCCCTTGTTCTGCCCTCCACAAGCTTCTTAAACTTAGGCACTATTATATCGTAGCTGCCCTTATGGTTCGGGGTAAAGCGTATTCTGTCGTTTATCTCCTTTCTTCCGTCGAGAGAAAGGACGCAGTTTGACATTTCACGGTTAATGTACTCTATCTTTTCATCGTCAAGGAGCATTCCGTTGGTGGTGACGGTAAAGCGGAAGTTTTTTCCGTATTTCTTTTCAATGCTTCTGGCGTAGTCAACTGTGGCGGTTACCGTGTCCCAGGCCATAAGCGGCTCTCCGCCGAAAAAGTCCACCTCTAAATTTTCCCTGCCGAAGGACTTTTCGATAAGAAAATCAATAGCCTTTTTGCCTGTTTCAACGGGCATAAGCTTTCTTCCCGTTCCGAAATCCCCCGTTTCCGCAAAGCAGTATTCGCAGCGCAGATTACAGTCGTGGGAAACATGCAGGCACATGGCTTTGATCGGTGCGTTAAGGGTCTTATCGGCAAACTTACGGTATTCGTCCTCGGAAAACAGGCATTTATCCTTGTAAAGCCGCTCCAATTCCTCCAAGCATTCGGCAATTTCTCCCTTGTCGTATTGGGGCAGCTTTTCCGCCAGCTCCTCTGCGGTTATCCCCAAATTATCCCCGTTGGGCTTAGGGCAGATATGATCCAGCATATTAAAGACCGTTTCGTCCACTAAATGAACTCCGCCGCTGTTTACGTCAAGGACAATGTATTTATCCCCTTGCTTGTATTTATGTATTCTTGTTTCCAATTTATTTTTCCTCTTTTGTGATTTTTTATCGAAAGCTCCGAGAAATCAGGCTCTCGGAGGCTGAGCTTTAATTTGTAATAAAAACAATGGGAGAGCCATAGCTCCCCCTCGGTCATAAACTCAGGCAATTACTTGTTAGCCTCGCAGGTCTGGTTAGCAACGGTGCAGGAGGTTTTGCAGGCAGACTGGCAGGAGGTCTGGCACTTGCCGCAGCCGCCCTTTGCGGCTGTTTCCTTAAGATTGGCCTTGTTTACGGTTTTAATGTGTTTCATATTGGGTTTCCTTTCGTTTTCATAGAATTATACCGTTATTGTTTTAATTATATCATATCGGATTTCTTTTTGCAATAGCCTGCAATCAACATTTTTATTTTCGGCTTTTGGGCGTAACGTCGGTGACGGTCAACATATCTTCCTTTACCCTGAAATGTACCTCAAGCTCTCCGAACGCCATAGCATAGGCTCTTTCCGGGTCGTTCTGATAGGCGGGACGGGGGTCCTGCTTCAAAATCTCCGTCAGTCCCCGTCTTTTTTCATAAGGAATCCTTTCAAGCAGCTCGAGAGGGAACTCAACCGACAAGCTGCCCTCCCTTTCGGTTAAGGCAAAGCCCGAAAGAGCGTCGGGGTAGGCGTCCGCATAGGGCAGATAGGGTTTTATGTCGAGAATGGGAGTATTATCCATAATATCGCAGCCGCTTACCTCAAGGACAGGTCCGTCTGGGCTGTCAAGGTCTATTTTTTCAAGCTTTACCGCCGACAGCCCTATGGGGTTGGGGCGAAAGGGGGAGCGGGTGGCAAAGACGCCCACTCTCTTATTTCCGCCTAATTTGGGCGGTCTTACCGTTGGCGACCATTTTTTGTCTTCCGAGTGCGAAAACTCCCAGATTATCCAGATATGAGAATATCCCTCCAAGCCTCTGAAGGCTTCCTTTACCCGATATTGCGGCTCAAAAACTATATAGGATTTCAGGGAGCTTACAAGTCCGCTTTGGCGGGGAAGCCCGAATTTTTCGGGGAAGTCGCCGTGCAGGCGGGCGATGGGGGTGTAGGTAGACATAGTTGTTCCTTTCGGGGAGGTGTGGAGCGGTTTATTTATGTTATTGTGATGATTTGTGTCTGCTTTTAGAGAAGCAGGTGGTGATTTTTTACGTTTTTTTAGATATGTTGTGCTGATTTGTGCTTTCTTTCGGGTATGGGGTGCTGATTTTTGCTTGATTTCGGGTATGGGGTGCTGATTTGTGCTTGCTTTCGGGTATGGGGTGCTGATTTGTGCTTGATTTCAGGTATGGGGTGCTGATTTTTACTTGATTTCGGGTATGTGGTGCTGATTTTTGCTTGTTTTCGGGAAAGTTGTGCTAATTTATGCCTGCTCTCAGGGAAGAACTGCTGATTATAGTCCGCTTTCAAGAAAGTTGGCGGTA
>DNUB01000125.1 GCA_003508605.1 Oscillospiraceae bacterium
ACTTTTTGAAATTCGTGCTGTCAAGGCAGTTGTGATAACTTTTCACTTTCTTCTATCATATCGGGTCTTTTCTTTTCGGTGACTGCTCTCGCCATTTCCTTCTGCCACTTTTCAACATTCTGATGGTGTCCAGACAAAAGCACCTCGGGAACTCTTCTGTCTCGCCACACCTCTGGTCTTGTATACTGGGGATATTCAAGCAGTCCGTTATAATGACTCTCAATGGAATAAGCGTCCTCGTTGGGCAGCACTCCCGGTTGTAATCTTGCCACGGCGTCCGCAACGATCAGCGCAGGAAGCTCACCTCCCGTCACCACATAATCGCCCACCGAGATCTCCTCCGCCTGAAGCTCGTCCAAAACCCTCTGATCCACGCCCTCGTAATGTCCGCAAAGAAGTATTAAATGCTCCTCCGCCGCCAGCTCCTTTACAAGCTGCTGAGTAAGAGTTTTTCCCTGAGGCGAAAGATAAATAAGCCTTGAATCTTCAAAGCCCGCCCTTTTCTTTATATCCGTGATGCAGTCGTAAACGGGCTGAGCCTGCATAACCATTCCCGTACCGCCGCCGTAAGCCTTATCGTCAACACGGCGGTGCTTATTAAGAGTATATTCCCTTATGTCGGTACATTCGACAGTGATAAAGCCCGCCTTTCGTCCCCTTCCCACAATGCTTTCGGATAAAACCGCCTCGCACATTGCGGGAAACAGGGTGGCTATGTCGATCCTCAATAAAATCCCCCCTACCCTACATCTCCGAAGTACGTCTCCGAAGCAAAAAAAGGCGGCTGCGACGGTCTTTGTTAAATCGCTTCCCGCCCTGCCGCAGCAAAACAAGTCCGTTCCGCACCAAAACGGATCTACTTCACTTCCTCCTGTCCGTCAAACAGACCCTTTAACGGCACGATCTCTATTCTCTCTCCCTCCACGTCCACCTTTTTGAGCACATCGGGAATGGCGGGAAACAGCAGCTCCCTGCCCTCCTCGGTCTTTATGCAGTAAACATCGGCGGGACCGTTCTGCATTATTTCCGTCACCCTGCCGTAAAGCTCTCCGCTTTCCGCATCGTAAACGGGAAGCCCGATAATATCCGCAATGAACCAGGTGTCCGGGGGAAGCTCCGCATCGTCTCTGTCAAGATACAGAATTTTCCCCGCCAGCTTCTGCGCCTGCTCCGCCGTTTCTACGCCCTCTAATCTTATTTTGCACATATCGTTTTTTAAAGGCACGGCGGAAAGAACTTTAACGGGCAAATGCTCCCCGCCCAACGCCAAATCAAAATCCGTAAGGATCCGACAGCCGTCGCAAAGGAGCTGCGCCCTCATTTCTCCCCTGAGTCCCACCGCTTTGGTAATTTTTGCCGCTTCTAAAAATCTTTTTTTCATTTATGCTCCGTTTTTTGAAATGCTTCCCACGACCTTTTCCGCCCATGTCAGAATGTCTTCATAAACCTCACTGCGGTTCAGCTCGTTTATAAGCTCGTGCCTTGCGTCCACATAAAGCCTTACGGAAACATTCTTCATTCCCGCAGTAATAAGCCTGCGGTATACCTTCTTTGTACCCTTGCCGTAATCGCCTATGGGGTCCTCCTCTCCGCTCATAAGCATTATAGGCAGATTTTTGGGCAGGGAATACGCCCAATCCTTGGCGGAGATCTCGTTAAGCAGCTTTACAAGATCCCTGTACGCCCCTGCGGTAAAGGCGAAATTTCCCATAGGGTCCTGTTTAAAGAACTCGATTTTTTCCTTGTCTCTCGTTATCCAATCCAACTCGTCCTTTCTGTTGGGAACACGTCTTGTAAGGAAGTGATAAAACATTCCCTGACTTGTTTCAAGGTGAGTTTTCGTGCCCGCCGCATTTTCAAGTATCTTAACCGCCGCACCCGCCGCGCTTGCGGGAATGCCTGCGCTTGTTCCCATAAAAAGAGCTGCGGAAATATCGTCGCTGTACCAGGAAGCGTACAGCCTTGCAATAAAGCTTCCCATGCTGTGGCCCAAAATAATAATCGGCGTATCGGGGAATTTTTCCTTTAAAATATCCGTCATTTTCTTTTCGTCACGGACAAGAAAACGCCAGCCGTTATTTCCCGCAAAAAATCCCTGATCCTCCTTTTTTTCGGCTGTGCGGCCGTGTCCCAAATGGTCGTCGCCTGCCACCGCATAGCCCTCCGCCGCCATAAAATCGGCAAATTCCTTGTACCTGCCAAAATACTCGCACATACCGTGTACCACCTGAATAACCGCCTTGGGCTTTCCCTCAGGCTGGATAATATCGTAATATATCTGCTTTTTTCCCTCGGAAGATGTAAAATAACCCATTATTGCCTCCTGCTTTAAATTTATAGTTATAGTATATGAAAAAATAGGGCAAAATACAAAAGCTATGCCACAATCTCCCAGACAACGGTCACCTCTGCCTGCGAATAGATATTTTCCGGCTCAATATACATATCGGAAGCCGATTCGCCTGCGCAGTCCGCCCCTCTGTAAACGGAGCTTAACATATTTGTGGGAGAGCAGAAATCTATGTCCCTGCTGTTATAATCGATTCTTAAAACATTGCCCAAAACCAATCCCGCCGCCTCGGACAGCACCGCCGCCTTTTTAACTGCGTCGTTAACCGCCGCCTCAAGCAGCTTATCTGCGGTTTCCTCCTTATCCTTTACGGAAAATACAATATTAAACACGGGGGCGGCGTTTTTGCAGGAGGAAATGGCGGAAATTACCCATTTAAGCTTTTCGGTGTCATAGCCTATTTTTAAAGAAAGATTATGGGAGCATTTATAACCCTCGAACTCCCTTTCCCATGTGCCGTTATCATTCTGAACGTTCTTATACTCGGCGGAAACATTGAGATTTGAGGTTTTCAGCTTTGATTTGTCCAAGCCCAATTCCACAAGAGCGTTTCGTATCTCCTCGGTTTTTTCAAATTGCCTGTCGGTAACGGTATTGTAGTCCTTATCCTTTGACTCGACGGTGATATTTATTTCTATCTGGTCGGGGGGGAGGCTTATTTTTCCAAGCCCTTTAACGGTAAGAGTTCTTTCGGCCATTATGATTACTCTCCTTTCGGCTGTTAATTATAGTTTACTAAAGAGTAGCACAAAGTTTTTATATTGTCAAGGGGGGTGAAGCGTGGTTCTGCTCCGACAATCGCAATGAATTTATCAACAGTGTTTTTCACCTTGCGGTGGGCTGTTTTACTGCGTTGGCTTTTTTACTGCGTTTGACTTTTGGTAATTTTTACGTCCTGC
>DNUB01000268.1:0-2201 GCA_003508605.1 Oscillospiraceae bacterium
GCTTAGTTTTCAGATACGCCCTAGCCTGAAATCGGAAGGAAATATAAAATGGAAGCTCGTTCCTTACCTTCAAGTCCCTTTTTGAATCAATTAAAAAAGCCCTTATCCAATCCCCGTTACAGAGAAATAACCGAATATGCAAAATATGCCGTAAGGACTCTTTTGCCCAAAGAAAGCAGCGTTTACGGCTCTTTAAGGCTGAATATTTTTGAAGGAATCTTTATAGGCGGAAAATCCGCTGCGGAAATCACCAAAAAGAAATATTCCTCCTGCTCGGCGGAGCAGACCGAACAGCTTATGTATTGGGAATTTTTAAGCGCACTGTGCCGGGGAAGGACGATTTATATTTATCCGATAGATCCGGAGCATGATTATATGCTTATTTCACCCAAAAAAATAACTGCCGTACTGACGGAGAACGCAAAGGGCTTGGAGAAGGTTCAGGCAAGGCTTAAACGGAATCAAGCGGAAAGAAGCCTTGATAAATATTTTTATAAAATTACCTTAAAAAAGCAGGGAGAGCTGGAGCTTAAGACAGGCGGCTCTTTAATGAATCAATCCTTAAAAAACCGCTCCTTTGTAACAAGATTTAACGAGGAAACTTTTTTTAAAAATACGGATTTAACGCAGCTTTCGGATGAAAGACTGGGCATAAGGGAAAGGACCGATATTCTTTCCTTTGTTATTCTTTACTCCGTTTCATTTTTCGGATTAAAATACAATGATATTTTTACCGTTGACGATGTTTTCGGCTTTTCCGACAACGGAATAAGGAGCAAGGACAATGTGAAAACAAATGCCGCCGCCGCACTGAGCAAGGATTTACAGCGGTGCAGCAATGTGCAGTTAGGATCTATGTTAGAGCAGATGGGGCAGGTGCTTTGTGAAATACCTTTGCCTAAGCTGAGCTGCGATGTGGCGGCAAAATCGGCTTTAAACTTTGTTTTGTACGGTGCGGCAGCTCAGACGGGAAGCGTTTTTCTTAAGGTTATAAAGGGAGAATCGGAGTCAGCAAAGTGCTATAGGCGGGATTACGAGCTTTCCTTTGGCAGAGCGGCACACAGAGCTGAGCTTTTGTCGGATTACAGGCAGGCGGCAGAGCTGTGCGAGGAAATAAGGGAGCTTTTAAGCATAAACGGATCGACCGTTTATAACGCTCGAAGCCATAATGCCGTAAAGGAGCTGCAAAAAAGGGTAAGAGATGAAGAAAATGCCGTTATCTGATGAAAAATGCAATATATGTCCGAGAGAATGCGGCGTCGACCGTTCAAGGAGTCGGGGCTTCTGTAAGGTTAAGTGCGGCAATGACGCCGTGATTATATCAAAGGCAATGCTTCACTTCGGGGAAGAGCCTGTTATATCGGGTACAAGGGGAAGCGGCGCAGTTTTTTTCGGCGGCTGCAATTTAGGCTGCGTATTCTGCCAGAATTATAAAATCAGCAGCGGCGGCATAGGAAAAGAAATATCCCTCGGACAGCTTGGGGATATTTTTTTAAGGCTTCAGGACAAAGGCGCACACAATATAAACCTTGTAACGGGAACTCATTTTGTGCCGCAGATAGCCCATGCGCTTAAAAAGGTTAAGCCACGGCTGGAAATTCCGGTGGTGTTTAACTGCGGCGGTTACGAAAAGACTGATTCCTTGAAAATGTTGGAGGGCTTGGTGGATATATATCTGCCTGACATAAAATATTATGACAATACCCTTGCCGAAAAATATTCGGGGGCAAAAAACTATTTTGAAACCGCAACGGCGGCTCTTGAAGAAATGCTGAGGCAAAGGGGAAAATACATAATCCAAAACGATCTTATGAAAAGCGGCGTTATTGTAAGGCATCTGATTTTGCCTAACTGCTATAAGGACAGCATAAGGATTTTTACCGCACTGGAGAGATACAGGGAGTATATTCTGATAAGCCTTATGCGTCAGTATTTTCCGTCGGGAAAAGCGGCGGATTATCCCGAAATAAACCGAAGGCTCACTACCTTTGAATACAGGAAGGCGGCGGATTATTGCGCCGATTTGGGGTTTAAGGGATTTACTCAGGAAAAGGGGTGCGACAACGTGGAGATGACGCCTGATTTTGACCATGGGAATATTATTGAAATTTGAATCCTTATAGAAATTTATCCGTATTGTGCAGGCATAAACGCTTAACACAATACGGATTTTTATATAAACTACTATTTGCATTATTTAT
>DNUB01000268.1:2473-3031 GCA_003508605.1 Oscillospiraceae bacterium
AAACTACTATTTGCATTATTTATTATTATACTAATAATTCCTTGATTTGCGGATCTATGTGAAAAGCAAAGCTTTCGGCTTTGCCGAAGATGCGCTGTAGGCTCAGGTTATGTATGTTCAATACGAAACCCAAATCTATTGTGTATGCCAATTTCGCCGCAGGTGCGTATTATTCCGCCGTTTTAAACCAAAACGCTGATAAACATAATGATATTATACGGGATTTTCGTGATTTTGTCAAACAAAAAACACTATCATAGCAATGATGCTCAGGTCTGGTGCTTCTTCCGGTTCCGCCATACCCACATATTAAATTTTATTTTTGTTTATCTTCCGCCAAATTGGAATTTGGCAGCTTATTCACAGTCCATACGCTCTATTTTGAAAATCACGGGTCTTGTTCCGTCATTACAGCAAGCGATCATAACTTTGTCGTCCTTTGTCCAACCGTGCATAATGCTTCCGCCTTGAAGCGCAGTATAAATATAACGGCTGATAGCATCCCACGCCTCAGAACAAAAAGGTACGCCTTTACTTCCACAATGAGCGGTTCCGGGC
>DNUB01000153.1 GCA_003508605.1 Oscillospiraceae bacterium
GGGTTCCATTCAGTCTTTCAGTGGGGGACCTAGTCCCCCACTGAAACCCTGAGGGGCTTACGCCCCGGATTTTTCATAAATTCGGGGCACTGCCCCTCATTGAATTTATAAGGGATAATTTTGATTAGCGGTTATGCAGGAGAAGCAAGATGGATATTGAATATAAAATCGTCCCCTTGCCAAAAGAGAAATGGAAGGGCACTCCAATCCATATGGCAGTAGAATCGGATGAATTTTACGACGTTACTATAGAAAAGCAGGCTGAGGGGTATACGGTGAGCTTGATAAAAAAGCAAGCCGACCCTCCCGTTAAACATACGATTCCGGGCAGTCTTTACAAGGAGTACTTTAAAAATGCTCAGGCATGGGGTGTTGTTGAAACAACCAATAATAAGGACAGTATTGTTGCCTGTATAGAAACCTGCCCCGAGGAATGGAGCAACCGTTTAATGGTCACGGAGCTTTGGGTGCATGAAAAGATTCGACGTCAGGGCATAGGACACCGCCTAATGGAAATTGCAAAGCGGCAGGCTGTGGAAGAAGGGCGGCGTGCCCTGATTCTCGAAACCCAGTCCTGCAATGCAAATGCAATCGGGTTTTATATGCACGAGGGCTTTGAACTAATTGGATTTGACAGCTGCTGTTACACTAATAACGACATCAGGCGCAGGGAAGTAAGACTTGACTTGGGGATTATCCTTGACGGCTTTACGGAAAAAAGAGATCAGAGCGTGATCAAATAAGGATCGGCACACATATTTCCGTTTATTGAATGAACGGCAATGTAAAAAGGAATAAGGGCGGCAAAGCAAAAGAAGCTTACGCCTTTAAAGGAGAAAAGATGGGTAAACTGGTAAGAGCTTTATCCGCCGACGGAAGCGTTTTGTGCAGCTCGGTGGACGCAAAGGATATTTGCAATGAAATAGTAAGAATACACCGGCCTTCACCTGTTGCAACGGCGGCTATGGGAAGACTGGCGGCGGCGGGAGCGCTTATGGGAGCGTTGATGAAGGGCGAGGACGACGCCCTGACTCTAAGGATAAACGGCGGCGGAGTCGGCGGCACGGTGCTTTGCGTTTCCGACTATATGGGAAATGTGCGCTGCTGCTGCGATAATCCGCAGGCGGATCTGCCTTTAAAGGAAAACGGCAAGCTTGACGTAAGCGGATTTGTGGGCAATGACGGTTTTTTGGCGGTTATAAGAGATTTGGGGCTGAAAGAGCCTTATGCTACCCAATCTCCCATTGTCAGCGGAGAAATTGCCGAGGATATAACCGCATATTATGCAGTAAGCGAACAGATACCAACCGTTTGCGCTTTGGGAGTGCTGGTTGACCGTGATCACTCGGTTAAGGCGGCGGGAGGGTATATAATTCAGCTTGTTCCTCCCGTAAACGAGGCGGCTATTGATTTTATTGAGAAGAACATTAAGAATATGCAAAGCGTAACCGCTCTTCTTTCCGAAGGAAAAACCGCCGAGGAAATTGCCTTGATGGGATTGGAGGGCTTGCAGGGCGAAATATTGGACAGCTGGGAATGCGGATATAAGTGCAGGTGCAGCCGTGAGCGCACCGAAAGAATGTTAATCAGCCTGGGTAAAAAGGAGCTTGTTCGGTTAGCTGAGGAGTCGGAGGAAAAAACCGAGATATGCTGTCAGTTTTGCGGCAAAAAGTATTATTTCAGCGATGAGGAGCTTATTGCCCTGTCGGAAAACTGCTGAGGATTTTTGTTTGATTTATAAATGAAGGGGCGGCAAAATGCCGCCCTCATTATTTACCGAAATCAAATTTTCACTTTTCATAACTCATATAAACAGCAGCTTCGGTATTGTTATAAAGCCCCTCTTTCTTTGCCGCAAGCACAACAGCCATAGGCAGATATTCGCAGCATAGCGTATATCTCTGCCACTTAAGATAAGATTTTACATGGTTGGGTATTGTCAAAGGCTTATCCATGAGGCTTATAAAGGAGTCATGGAACTTTTCGGATATTTGTGAGGAATATTTTTTTGTTAAGCCGTAATGCCTTTCCCTTTCCTCAGCCGAAATAACAGGCACCTCGCAAATCAGCCTTCCGCTTGAATCTCTTGACAAAAAGCCCGATTCAATAAATTTGCCGATATTGTCAATACAGGATTTATCGGCGGCGGAAAATGCGTCCCCATTGCCGCAATAGAGTGAATACAGCATTTTAATTGCGCTTTCCTTACCGCCCCTGATGTTATAAAGGGCGTGAGCATGGCACAGTACGGTATCATATTCCGTAAGTGTAAGATATCTTGTGTCAAGAAAATCTTCAATACCGCTGCCCCATTCTCCGTTTATTCCATAAGGCAAATGGCGTGATTTCGCATTTTCATAGCCGTCGGGATAAAGGTTGCCGATAGCGTACCATTTTCCGCCGTTGGGACGTCGGCGATATTCTGAAAAAGGTTCGTCGCCGCCGTAAACCTCGCTTCTTACATTATTCACCGACGTCTGAACCGTTCTTATCACAAAATGGTTCTCCAATTTATGTCTTGCAGAGGTTCTTTGTTCCTGATAAAAATCTTGTCTGCGCAGTTCGTCTAAGCCCTTTTCCACAATTTCCCATATCTTCCTGTAATTCTCTTCGGCAATTTTAAGCTGCCTGTCTAAATATTCAAGCCTGTCCTTTTCGGTATAGATGATAAAATCGGTATAAACCTTATCACCCGTACGTACCATAAGCTCACCCTTTACCAGTCCGTCAACAATAGGCTCAACATAAGCGGCGGGAATGCCGATAGCTCCTGCCAGCTCAGGTATGGTAAGAGGTTTTTCATAAGCTAAAATAAGCAGATTCATTTTTATTTTGTCATTCTGCACGAGGGAATAAGGTTCATCGTTTATACCGGTTTGCCCCGTGCAGCCTATCCATAAGGTTTCGGGCTGATAGCTCTGCTTTGCATATTTTTCCATTTCCAATTCCTTTCTGATATGCGATCTTCCTGTGTATAGCCTTGATTTTACCGTATTTTCGGGAATACCCAGCGTTTTTGCGATATCTCTCACGCTTTCGCCATGCAAATAGTGCCTTACAATGACATCACGGTAGTTTCTGCCCAGCATCGCAATACAGCGGCGTATATTTTCGGCTTCCTCGGTTTTCTCCGCATTTTCATACAACCGCATTTCCTCCGCAAGCTCGGCGACTACGTCCATTGATACCGTCGGTTTGCGGTATTTTCTGCGTATGCTGTCGTAAAATCTGTGGTCGAGAACAGAAGAAAGCCAGCCTTTGGGATTTTCTACGGTTTTTCCGCTGTCTAAATAAACTAATGCCGCCAAAAGGGTATCCTGCGCCAAGTCCTCGGCGTCGTGTATATTACCCGCTTTGTATAAGGCTGTTTTTAACAGGTAATCGGCATATTCCGTTAAATTTTCTTTTGTTAATCTGTTCATATGAACACCTCGATTGAGAACCTGTCCGCATAGGGCTTGGCACGCGTCTTTTCGGCATATTTTACCGATGACTGCGTTAAAATTTCTTGACTTGCGACAGCAAGCCTGCAAAATTTTGCCTTGCCCTCGGCAAAATCTGCTCGAAAATCCACACGCCATCCCTATGTGGACAGGTTCTGAAAGCTTTCGGTTATTAGTCGCAGAAAAATCGGTAAGGTTCGGTGAAAAAAATAAAAATCGGGAAAGTTCAAAGAAATTTCCCGATAAAATTTTAAATCCGAAATTTTTACAAATTAAGCAAAATCTCACTTCCGACAGGCTCATACTGCCTATACTTAACTCCCGCCATATCAAACATTTTTTTTGCGGCAATGGTAGAGCCCTGCTCCTTATATTTATCCTCTAAATAAACAACCTCTTTAATTCCGCTTTGAATAATTGCCTTTGCACATTCATTGCAGGGGAAAAGCGTGGTGTAAACGGTGGTGCCCTTAAGAGAGCCGCCGTCGTTGTTTAAAATAGCGTTAAGCTCCGCATGGCAGACGTAAGCATATTTTGTTTCAAGCATTTCTCCCTCTCTGCCCCAGGGCATATCGTCGTCGCTGCAGCCTATTGGCATACCGTTATAACCCACAGAAAGGATTTTTCTGTCACGGTTGACTATGCAGGCACCTACCTGTGTGGAATTATCCTTGCTGCGCTGAGCAGACAGCAGTGCCACTCCCATAAAATATGCTTCCCAAGATATGTAGTCCTTTCTTTTCATAAGCTCCTCCGTTTTTTACTTTTTCAGCGGGAATAAAGAGTTGTTTCGGGATTAACGTATGATTTCCGTACAATAAATATTATATCAACGGTAAAAAGCTTTGTCAACTGTTTATAAACTGTGCTCCCTAAAAGAAAGCCCCGTGATTATTCCGGAGAAAAAGGATTGTTGCAATACAGCCGACAGTTCATTGCAATGAGTCATATTCTTTTGAAAGAAATTTGTTTTTTGTCTTTGGAATCCCCCCTTGAAAGCCCAATACCTGAAAAAGACAGTCAATAAAAAGGAATAAAAAGATGTACAAAAATATGTAATTATTTTTCGGAAATTGTTGCAGATTGACACTTCCTCTTTTTACTAAATCTGATATAATATAAGCTATGTGCATTTTTATGCCTTGCATCGTAAAACGAGTTATTATAATCAAAATCCGGATGTCCC
>DNUB01000083.1 GCA_003508605.1 Oscillospiraceae bacterium
GCGGGCGGCAAAATTTGCCGAAAAGATGCGTATTGAGCTTTATGTGAACACGCTCTAAATCACAAAATGAGAAGGGACGGAGTTTTTATGCTGGAAGAATTAAAAGAGAAGGTGTTAAAAGCCAATCTGCTGCTGCCCAAACATAACCTTGTGACCTTTACCTGGGGCAATGTTTCGGGAATCGACAGGGAAAAGGGACTGATAGTGATAAAGCCATCGGGAGTGGAGTATGAGGATATGACCCCGGAGGATATGGTGGTTGTGGATCTGGAAACGGGGGAAAAAGCCGAGGGAAGGTACAAGCCCTCCAGCGATACCCCGACTCATATCGAGCTGTACAAGGCTTTTGCAGAGGCGGGCGGCATTGTGCATACCCACAGCCGCTGGGCTACCTCCTTTGCACAGGCGGGGAAAGGCATTATTCCCATGGGAACAACTCAGGGGGACTATTTTTACGGTGAAATACCCTGCACCCGCCCAATGACCGAAAGCGAAATAAAGGGTGAGTATGAAAAGGAAACGGGAAGGGTTATCATAGAAAGCTTTAAGGATATCGATCCTATGACCGTTCCCGCAGTTCTTGTCAAAAGCCACGGTCCCTTTGCCTGGGGAAAGGACCCTCTTGAAGCCGTCCATAATGCGGTAGTTTTAGAGGAAGTGGCTTTTATGAATTATCACGCTCTTACGCTTAATCCCCACGCTTCGGCTATGCAGAGGGAGCTTTTGGATAAGCATTATTTGCGCAAGCACGGTAAAAACGCCTACTACGGACAGGACAAGCAGGATACGCACTAAGCTGTGCAGACGGCTGTACCGTACGGCGGCGGCTTTTGCCCGGGAAGAAACGGGCGTTGCTTTGGAACCTGTCCGCTGAATAGCTCTATGCGGACAGGCTCTTACCGATTGTTTTACCGAAAAATCATTCTGAAAAAATTATACAGGTGAGGCGTAACGCTGCTTGCGTCGTGTCCCGTCCGCTGCATTGAGTGCCATAAAAGTTCGGTGCCGTTTTTGTCGAAAATGCTTTTGTACCGCCTCGGACTGTCCTCCACCACATTGTCATTTTCCGCTGCGCTGAGCAGCAAAAGGCGGGGCGGGTTTTCGTCGAATTTAAGCTGCTCCTCTTCAAGCTGCCAAGGGTCGCCCGTCCCCCTTGTAAGTCCGGGAGCGGGACAAACTGCGCCTATATAACCGAAAAGCTCGGGGTGTGATATGCCGATAAAGAGCGATTCTCTGCCGCCCATTGAAAAGCCTGTTACAGCGGTGTTTTCTCTGCCCTTGGCAGCGGAAAAATTTTTTTCGACAAACGGCATCAGATCGGTCATCAGGTCGTTTATAAAGTTATCGTAGTTCAGCGTATTTTGAGTATCCATTTTCGTACAGCAGGGCATTTCCTTGCTGCAATAGATATAGGGCAGAACTACGATCATTTCCTTGGCTTCGTTTTTGGCGGCAAGATTTGCAAGCATTTCGGGTATATGTACGTTATCCTCCGCCATCCAGTCTTGATTGCAGTAATACCCGTGGAGAATATAGACCACGGGATACTCCCTATCCTCGGAATATCCGCAGGGAAGCAGTATGTTTACGGGAGTTTCCCTCCCTGCCGTTACGGAAAAGTATTTGTGCCTCTCAAATTCGGGATATGCTGTTTTTCCGTTCCTTTTGAGGATTTCCTCCGGTGCCGTTTCCGTAAGCATTTTACCTAATTCCTTCATATTTGTTTCCTCCTGTTTTATTGCGGCATATTGTAAAAAAACCATAAAAAGTTTTAAAAGGATATTGACAAGAAAACTTGGCAGTGATAGAATAATGACAAGAAAACTTGTCAGGTTTTTTCTATCTGAAAACATTGGATCGTTTACTTTTTGAAAGGAAGGCTTTTTATGGACAAAAAAGAAATTTTACAGGCAAGCAGAAACGAAAATCAAAACAAGGATATTTACGAGCTCGAGATTATCCGCAAGGGTCAGCGGATAGGCGGACTGATATCGGTTTCCGTTGCTTTTATTCTTCTCTTTGTTGAAGATATTATTTTGGATATGGGAATAAACTGCGGCTATCTTTGCATTATTTTTTCGATGGAAGCCGGACTGTGTATATATAAGGCTGCGAAGCTCAAAAGAAAGCATGAGATACTGTTGGCAGTGCTTTTTTCCGCTATGTTTATTTTTGAAGCAATAATGCTGGCAATTAGCTTAAAAGCCTGATTACATAACGGCTCTTTTAAAAACCGTTTTAAAAAAACAAAGGCGTGAGGTGCGACGGCGGCAAGGAATGCATGCCTTGTCGTGAGGCTTGACTCGTCGGACGTGCGCTTGGTGCGTCTTTGTTCAGGCAGGGCTTTCGGAGGTGACTGCAAGCCTCTTTCCGTCGAATTTCGCAAACAGGGATTATTATTAAACGAAAAAGCTGCCTTTCGGAGGGTTGATCAGACGACAATGAAAAATGGACAATAAACTGATTCTTAAAAATAACATTAAGCAGGCGAGAACGGAAAAGGGCTTATCTCAAAGCGGTCTGGCGGAGCTGGTGGGCGTATCGAGAAATACCATCAGCTCCATTGAAACGGGGCAGTTTAATCCTACCGCCAAATTGGCTTTGATACTTTGTATTGCTTTGGATAAAAATTTTGAGGAGCTGTTCTATTTTTAATACTAACCCCCAATTTTAATACTAATCTCCAACCAAGCAGCAGACTCGTCTGTCCTTTGATTAGAGATTGGTATCAGAGAAGCCCTTAACGGAAATAATTATAACAGCAATTGCAAAAAAGTCAAGTGTATGCGCTAACGGGGTTCTACTCCGAAAATCGTAATGGATTTATTAACTGCATTTTCACCTTGCGGTGGGCTGTTATATTTTTATAGTCGCTTTGGGGGTTAAACTGCGTTTGGCTTT
>DNUB01000166.1:0-2382 GCA_003508605.1 Oscillospiraceae bacterium
TTGCTTGCCGCAAAAGGCGGTGGATATCCGAATTTTGATTATATGAAATCCGATGCTTTCGCCTATACAGGCGGGATGCATCGGATTTTATGCTTTTTTATCAGAATGCAAAGAATGCCTGCTTTCGGTCAGGTATTATTATTCCGCATAAAATAATTTCCTTCTGACTGTTTTAAATAAAGTTCGACACTTATCAACAAATTAAAAAACAATTCCTCATATTTCCAATATTATCTTTACGGGCAAATTGGTGGAAAATGCCGTAAAATACGATTATAAGCTGATTTGCAGGAATTTTGGCAAAACGGGGTTTTTGTTGTTAAAGGATATTGAAAAAAACAAAATGTTGCGGTAAAATATACATTGTCGGTACAAGATATCGAAAAAAGAGCAAAAACAACAAAACGGCAGATGAAAGCTGTCACATTGAAAGGAAGGATTGTAATGATTAACAAAGGCTGCACTTTTATCGCATCTTCTCTGTCAAGCTTTAGCTTCGGATTCGATTTTGAAAACTCGAAATGTATCTGTTTATTGTCGTGTCTTAAGGAATTTATAAAGAAAAGATATGACGAGGGTGTGAGGGATTTTTACTCGGTATGTGAACAAGGGGTTGATTTGTGGGCGGCGGAATATGTTGCTCGGCTTATAGACCGGGATAAGTCGGTAAAGCTCCATTGTATCCTGCCTTATGAGGAGCAGGCGGCAAAATGGCATTCGGATATAAGAGAGCTTTACTATAATATTCTTGAAAAGGCGGACGACACCGAATACATAGGTCTGCACTACTCCGATGACTGCTTAAAAAAGGCAAGGCTTTTTGCAATCGATCGCAGCAGCAGCGTTTTTTCGGCGGCAGAGTCAGGCTTTGGCAAGGAATGTAAGGAGTATGCATTACAAAACGGAAAAAATGTTTATGATTTCTTTTCCGAAGGCTGCGGCGAAGGGGAAGGGTAATTTTCAATATTGACGTATTAGTATATGAAAAATCGCTTCAGCAGTGAGGCGATTTTTTTAAATTGCTTATGCTAAAACCTGACTGAAAGAAGGCAATCCTTGCGGTCTGATTTTCGCAATATTGCGTTGTCATTCACGCAAACCGTCAACAGGATGTTGACGAGAGGCTGTCAAAGGGCGGCACGGATGCCGCCTGCAAAACAGCCTCACCGTCAACAGGATGTTGACGAGAGGCTGTCAAAGGGCGGTGCGGAAAACAAAAAATTTGACATTTATGTGCTGTAATGTTATAATTATAAATAAATATGCCTTTTTAAAAAAGATATATTGCCATTTTACCGGCGTATAATTGATTAACGGCAAGATTAGGGCTTGTTATTTATGTAAAAGTATGTAACGGAGAAAATAATGAAGAAAAGAATTATTGTTATTATTTCCGCATTTTTATTGAATATAAGCGGGTGCAGCTCCCCACAGGTTGACGTTATCATAAATGTTGACGGATATGAGGGCATTCTTCTCGCTACGGAAAAAACCGTTATACCTCCTGTTTCCGTTCCCGTATTTACCGGCAGTGACATAAGCTCGCAAACCGTTTCGGGAGAAACAGGCTCCGAACCGGAGGGAAGCACTGAAGCCGACCAAAACACCGACGCTTCGCAAACGGTGCCTTCCAAACCGATACAGATACCTGTCGACGATCCCGTAACGGCGGCTCCCGTGACGGAGCCTGAACCCGTTATTGTTACAGAACCCGAAAAAACCGCCGCCTCCACAATAAACACGGAAGCGACAGATCCTGAGCCGGTGACCACCGATGCTTCCTCCGCCGAAACAAAACCTGCGGCAACCACGGAGGAAGAGCCGCCTGTTACCGACCTGACGCCTATTATGGGGCAAAGCGTTGCAACCGCCGATCAGATGAGAGCGTTTATAAAGGCTGTAAATCCGGATGTTGACCAAAAAATCATAGATATGATACCCTATTATTTATCCGAGGGTGCGGCGGAGGGCGTAAGGGGTGATATCGCCTTTGCCCAATCCTGTGTGGAAACGGGATATTTTAAGTTTGAGAAAATGGGAACAGGCTCTGCCGTTACTATTGACGATAATAACTTTTGCGGACTCGGAGTGACAACTCCGGGAGAAAAGGGCTGTATCTTTGAAACTCCGCAGCTTGGCATAAGGGCGCAGATACAGCACTTAAAGGCTTACGGCTCAACCCTTCCCTTAAACGGCGAGCAGATAGACCCACGTTTTCATTATGTGGTGAGGGGCTGTGCAAAATATTGGGAATGGCTGGGAATGCAGGAAAACCCCGAAGGCAGAGGCTGGGCAGGGGGCAAAAATTACGGACCTATAATTCTTGATATTTTTTACAATGTTCTGGAGTATTGATATAAGCTATATGCGAGTCATACGAGC
>DNUB01000166.1:2652-11968 GCA_003508605.1 Oscillospiraceae bacterium
CGAGTCATACGAGCCATGAGGAAAAACGATTATTATAGTCTTTTTCGGAGGAAATAAAAGCATTATGATAAAGAAAAAACTTTTTGCGGGAATTGCAGCGGCATCGCTTATCTTTTCTCAGTTAAGCGTATTTGCCGAAAACGCTCCCACAGAAAACGAACCTGTAAACGAGCCCGATCAGGTGGTGATTCCAAGTGAGACCGAGACTAAGTTTGTTTTGCCAAAAAATGTTAGAGCTACAGTTATCACTCCTTCCGTAGATTTTCTTAAAGAGAACGGGGAGGAGGGAACTGCGGCGGAGGAGCTTGACGCATTATATGCGCAGCTGTCGGAAATCGGCTTGAATACGGTTTACATAAAAACCGTATATGAGGATAAGGCGTATTATAATACCGATATGAACAATACGGGGGAAGAGGATTATATTGCTTTGGCTTTAAGCAGAGCCATGGAAAACGGCTTCCGTACATATATGGTTTATGATTTGAATTATGCGCTGAAGAACGCAGACAAAAGCACCGATAAGCTGGATCATGTTATTTCCGACGCTCACCGCTTTGCCTTGAAATATAAGTGCGACGGCATTTTAATAGATAATTACTATGGTGAAAAAACCTCGGAAAGCTATGCGGATTATATGCGGAACGGTTCGGGAATAGGTTACGACAATTGGCTTTACGATTCTAATGAAATGTACTTCTCCGCCGTAAGCGAGGTCATTCATATAACCGACAACAGTATTCCCGTAGGCATTCTTATAAATGATATGTGGGCAAACAGCGAATCCAAGGAAGAAGGAAGCGAGACAAAGGATTCCGTTCAAGCCTTTTTTGACGGGTTTTCCGATACTAAAAAATATGTGGAAAAGGGTTATGCGGATTTTTGTGCGGTAAATGCTTACGGCTCTACAACCAGCTCGACTCTGCCCTTTGAAAATGTTACAAAATGGTGGAACGACTTGGCGGAGGCTAACGGGCTGATTCTCTATGTAGTGCATTTTAACGAGTATCAGGGACAGAACAGAGAGGGCTGGGCAGCTGTTGACCAGCTGTTGAAGCAGCTTACATTATCGAAGGATCTGTCCGCCTTTGGCGGAAGTGTTTTTCATTCCTGCGGCAGTCTGCTTACCGATACTGCGGTTACCGAAAATATAACAAAGTTTTACGGTGATCAGATAAATGAGGATACTCTTTTTGAAGGGCTGAAAATGCAGTCGCCTTCAAAGCTGAGCTTTGTTACCTATGAGCCTTATGTGGATTTTATGGGTACCTTTGACGAAAACTTTGAAGTAAAGTTTAACGGAATGAATGTTACCCGCAACAGCGCAGGCTACTTCTACTTTGAAGAACCCCTGGATATCGGTATGAACACCTTTACTATCGAACATAAGGGAACTGCCTTTCAATACCGTATCGAAAGACAGGTAATCACCATAAAGGAGCTTGATTCTTCCATAGCGGAAGGAAAATCCCTTACAGTAAACGGAGGAAGCAGGATCGAAATAGCCTGCACCGCTTATGAAGGCGCAAACGTTACCGCTGCCCTTAACGGCAAAACAGTTGCCCTTAAGGAAAGCGAAAGCAAAACGGACGAGGACATCAACAGCTCTTACAGAAGATTTGTGGGATACTATACCGTGCCTGAGGGAATTATCGGGCAGGAGCAGAATTTAGGCACTATACTTGTTTCCTCCGAATATGCGGGCTACAAAAGGTCGCTTTACGGTGCTTCCGTTAAGGTTTTGGCACTTCCCGAGCCTCCCAAGCCTATAGAACCGATTTTAGGCGATCAAAATTCCGCAGGGTCGGGAGAAGTTGTGGGAACGATGGATCCCGTGCATTCAAATACCGAAAACGTACAGTATATAAAGGTCTCCAAGGATTACACAAACGTTTTTAACGGGAATACCGCAGGTTTTGATCCCACTCCCGATTTCTCTCAGCTTCCTGCGGGAACATTGGATTATCTGCTGGCCTCCTCCGGCGATTACTACATTACCGAAAGCGGCAAGCGTTTTAAGCAGACCACCGTTTCTTCTTTCTCGGATACGGGCTTGGGCGAAAATGCTTTGGTGGTTAAATCCACAGGTACCAGCGGACGGTATTCGTATTTTAAAATTAAGCTGGATTACAAAATAGGCTACAAAATTGATTTTGTGGGAAATAATTACTTCAGCGGCGGTGACGGTGATTTTTATCTTAATAATTTTACCGCCACGCACGTATATATTACATTTGACAATATCACCTCGGTAACAAAGCTCCCGAGCTTTGAGTACAACTATGTTTTCAGCGGGGGAAAGTGGGAAACCGTTACCGTAGACGGAATACCCCGATTTCGAATGGTGCTTGCTCTCCGTCAGCCGGGAGTGTATTCGGGCTGCGGGGCAACCTATGACGACGAGGGAGATTTATTGTTAAAATTCAAAATCCTTACAAATTCCCTTCAGGGAATGACAATAGGAATAGACCCGGGTCACGGCTACACAAGACCGGGAGTTTTCGATCCCGGTTCAATAGGCTATATCAGGGAGGTTGACGCCAATTTGGCAATAGCCAAGGAGGTTGAAAGACAGCTTAAGGCTTTGGGTGCAAATGTCGTAAGGCTTAAAACCGAAAGCGAGGTAGCCGAGACGGAGGAACGCCCCAACATACTGCGCCCTTACGGAATAGATATGTTTATTTCCATTCATTCAAATAAAATGAAGGGAGTAGAAACGGCAAGAGGAACGGAGGCTTACTACTTTACCCCCTACAGTCAGCCACTTGCTGCGGCTGTTTCCGCACAAATCGCCGATTATTTTACTCACAACGTTTACAGCGACGGCGCAGATAAAAACAGAGGCGCAAAGTACAGTTATTATTTGGTAACAAAGCAGCAGGATTTCCCCTCTATCCTTGTGGAAACCGCTTTTGTCAGCAATGAGGAGGATGCGCTTGCTCTTGCCAACCCCGAGCATCAGAAGAATATTGCAGCAAGAATAGTAAAGGGAATACAAAGCTACATCAGCAGAAGCAATATCGGCACTATTTCCAGCGGAGCAAGTCCGACACAGACGCCCGAACAGACTACGCCCGAAGCTTCAGAAGAGCCTCCCGCCGTTACAACCGCCGAATCAGCCGCTGAGACCACCGAGCCGGCGGTCACTACGGCGGAGGATGCTACCGAAACGGAAGCCGTATGGGAAAACACAAGCTCATATGATTATTCCGTGAGTCCTTCCGACGGCGGAGCGGTTACTCCGGATATTTATGAGCCAAGTGCGGCTTAGGCGGCATAGGCGGAAAATGCAAATTTCCCTGCACTAAACACGGCCTTTTCGCCAATTTGTCTGCAATCTGATGAAAAATAGTATTAAATCGTATCTTTGTGTAGTTTTTACAACTTTTTTATTTTTACTGTAATATCTACTTGCAATTTGTACAACGTTTTGTTATAATGTATTTGTATAGAACTGTCGAAAAATAATTTCGTTTTTCGGACGGCTTCAGAAAGATAAAGCGGAAGAAAGGATTGAAAATTTTAATGTCAGCAAGTATAGTGGTCGGCACTCAATGGGGTGACGAGGGAAAAGGCAAGATAATAGACATAATTGCCTCGCGCGCCGATGTAGTAGTGCGTTCTCAGGGGGGAAACAACGCCGGACACACAGTTGTGAGCGGCGGTGAGACTTATAAGCTTCACCTTATCCCGTCGGGAATACTTTATAAAAACACTCTTTGTCTTATAGGTGCGGGTGTTGTAATGGATCCCAAGGATTTTACGGCGGAAATGGATATGCTTGAGGGCAGGGGGATTTCTCTTAACAATCTCAGAATAGATCCCAGAGCGCATATTACCATGCCTTGGCATATCGAATTGGACGGGCTGTCCGAAAAGTTCAGGGGAAATGCGGATATTGGCACGACCAAGCGAGGAATCGGTCCTGCCTATATGGATAAATACGAACGCTGCGGAATAAGAGCATATGATCTTATCCATCCGGAGATTTTTGCGGAAAAAGCACGTACCACGGGAAAGCTTAAAAATAAGATAATAACCGAGGTTTACGGCGGTAAGCCCGTAGATATCGAGGCGGTAATTAAGGAATATTCCGAATACGGAAAGCGTATTGCAAAATATGTTGACGATGTTTCGGTAACAGTTTACAATGCGGCTAAAGAGGGCAAGACCATTATGTTTGAGGGAGCACAGGCTACCCTGCTTGACATAGACTTCGGCACATATCCTTATGTTACCAGTTCTCACCCGGTTTCTGCAGGCGTTTGCGTAGGCACGGGCGTCGGTCCTATGATCATCGGAGATGTAATAGGCGTCGCCAAGGCTTATACCACAAGGGTGGGGAAAGGACCTTTTCCCACCGAGCTGCAGGACGAAACGGGCGACGCCATAAGAAACAAGGGCGGCGAATTTGGCACCACAACGGGCAGACCCAGAAGAACGGGCTGGTTTGATGCGGTAATTGTACGTCATTCCGTAAGAGTAAACGGACTTTCAAAATTGGCTATCAACAAGCTTGATACTTTAAGCGGAATAGGGGACTTGAAGGTTTGCACCGCTTATGAAAAAAGCGACGGCACTATTATAAGGGATTTCCCTCCCGTTCTTGAGGAGCTGGCAGAATGTAAGCCCGTTTATGAGACTCTTGAAGGCTTTGTCGAGGATATTTCGGGCTGTAAAACCTTTGAAGAGCTTCCCGAATCCTGTAAAAGATATATTGAAAGGTTAGAGGAGCTTTGCGGCTGTAGGATCGCCATGATAGGAAACGGTCCCGACCGTACTCAGATCATAGAGAGATGACTGAAGCTCTTCGCTGCCGAGCTTTGAGAGCTTGCATATCTCGGACAAGGCAATACTCTTGTTAAATAGAAAGTTAGCTTAATGAATATTCTTTTTGTAGGCGATATAGTCGGACAGAATGCCTGCCGTGACTTTACGGCAATTCTTCCGGGCTTAAAGCAAAGGTACGGCATTGACGTAACGGTAGTGAACGGAGAAAATTCCGCAGACGGAAACGGAATAACGCCCTATTCGGCGGATTTGCTGTTAAGCGGCGGCGTAGACGTTATAACAGGCGGAAATCACAGCTTTAAACGGGCGGAGATGACATCGCTTTTTGAAGAAAGCAGCATTATAATCCGACCGGCAAATTACGGAGACGGGTGTGCGGGAAAAGGCTTCTGTATTCTTGATTTGGGCAGCCGGTCACTGGCAGTAATAAATTTGATCGGCACGACCTATATGCAGGCGGTTGACAATCCGTTTCACTGCATTGACAAAATTTTAAAGGAGATTGATACAAAAAACATACTGGTTGATTTCCACTGTGAAACAACCTCTGAAAAAAAGGCATTGGGGTACTACCTTGCTGGTAGGGTATCTGCTGTTGTAGGTACTCATACTCATGTACAGACCGCAGACGAATGTATTCTCGAAAACCACACAGGCTATATAACGGATGTGGGAATGACGGGAGTTCACGAATCGGTTTTAGGCGTAGACAAGGACATTATAATTGCTCGACTTACCACATACTACCCTCAAAGGCATATTTACGCAAAAGGAAGGACAACTGTTAATGCGGTGGCTTTGGAGATAGATCAGAAATCCGGAGCATGCCGCAGTATCAAGCGTATTTTTGAATGAGGGCTTTGACCCTCGTGGCATGAAAGGAAAGGTGCAAGTATGGAATCGGTAAAAGTATCGGCAAGGTCTGTTCCAAAGGCAGTGGCAGGAGCTATTGCTGCAATTATCAGAGAGGGAAAAACCGTAGAGGTTCAGGCTGTAGGTGCAGGAGCGGTAAATCAAGCCGTCAAGGCTATTGCCATCGCCTGTGTTTATATGCAGGAGGAAAATACGGAAATAGTTTCCGTTCCCGCTTTTGCAGGAATTGACATTAACGGAGAAGAAAGAACTGCTATCTGTTTTAAGGTTGAGAAAAGATAAGCTTTTATATTTGTTGATCTATATCGATTTTGGTTATTTTGTTCTTGAATATTTTTTTCCGATAAGCTTTCATAAAAATTCGGCATTGCCATGAGAGGAAATTATATGAAAAAGAAAGCATTTGCTATATTGGCGGTAATTATTGCCATACTGTGTCTTTGTTTATCCGTTGCTGCCTTTGACGGCAACGATTACGGCGGCGGAGGCGGCGGTGATTGGGGCGGCGGCGACTGGGGCGGCAACGACTGGGGCGACGATTACAGCTACAGCAGCTCCGGTTCAGGCTCAGGCGGCTTTATCGGTTTTCCGTCGGCAGTGGTGGTAATTATTGTTGTAATTGTCATTATAGTGATCTCCAAGAAAAAGGGTAACGGCAATTCCATGGGCAACGTAGTTCCGGGGCAAGGCTCTCAGGGCAGATTTGTTCAGCTGCCTAACCGAAATGACCAAATTCAGGAGATTCTCCGTAAAAAGGATCCCAACTTCTCTGCGGACGATTTTGTGGCATACAGCAAGCAGGTGTTTATAGATATAGAAAATGCGTGGTGCGCACGTGATTTGTCATCTGTCAGACCTGTTATGCACCAAAATCTTTACAATACCACTCAACAGCAGGTGGAGGGAAAGAAAAGGGACAAGGTCGTTCCTCATCTGGAAAGCATTGCCATTAACACGGCTTATCTTACAAGCTTTGTAAGAGATAAGGATTACGAGTATCTTACCGTTTATCTTAACGCCCGTATGATAGATTATCAGACGGACGAGACAACGGGCAATATTCTTAAGGGCGACAGGACTACACGCTGGGATATGCGGTACAAGATGAAGTATATAAGGACCACGGGTACTTTGACAAAGGACAAGACCGAAAATACCCATGGATACAACTGTCCCAACTGCGGCGCACCTCTTGAGATCACCTCGTCGGGTGAATGTCCCTATTGCGGTTCGGTTGTTTCCACAGGAGATTACTCTTGGGTTCTTGCGGACTTCACTACCATTCGCAACGATACGGTTGACGACGGAATAAGAATTTCGGATGAGGATCAGCAGTAATGGGGGGCTTCGTTACATTTTTAATCGTATTCGGCGGTATCGTTCTCGGATTAGTGGTTGTATTCCTGATTGTTAAATCCTACCTTAACAAAAAGGCAAAGCAGTATCTGGGAATGGGCTTGGGAGAAACGGCAAAGCTTTTGTCTGACGGTTTGGCGGACGAATGCACCATGCCATACTCTGTTCCGAAATTAGACCCTTTGTATAAACCGAAGATTGACCGTGATTTTCCCGAAATGGGCTTTGACCGCCTACAAGCTATGGCGAAAAACGGCATAGTTCATATTCTGAACGCCATTGAAAGCAGCAAGCCCGACTCTGTTGAACACGGTTCAATCAGATTGGAGGATCAGATAAGGGGAATTATCGATTCTCATAATTTAAAAGGGGATTCGGTGCATTACAATAATATTCGGATACATAGTATAGGCGTAGATAAATATGATGCAAGCACCGAGGCTGCTTCCGTTGTTTTTCAGATTGCACTTCAAAGTACATATTTCTGTGAAAGGAACGGCAAGGTTATTGCGGGCTTCAAGGATAAGCCCACCCAAAACCTGTTTTCGATAACTCTTGCACACAATCAGGATCTGTCAGCCGCTGACGCCAAAACGTATATCGAAGCCAATTGTCCGAATTGCGGCGCCCCTGTTCCCGCAAACGGAAAGGAATGCCCCTACTGCGGCTCGGGATTGGTAGCCGTGGTGGACAGATATTGGCAGATTGACAGCTTTAAGCTGCTGAAGTAAAGCATAAACATTGATGTGCTCCAATCTCACGAGTCATATCGGCGGATATAGGCTAAGTGAAGCTTTGTTCGGCTTATGACGAGGTATTTTATAAATTTGGGCGACGCCCTTTTTTAAATCATTATCTGAAAGGATCAAATTTTAATATGGGACTTATTAAAGCTTTAACAGGCGCATTAGGCGGCGAATTGGGCGACTCCTGGAAGGAAGCCATACACTGCGAGGCCATGGGAAACGGCATTATTCTTCGCAACGGCGTTAAAATGCACCAAAATTCTTCAAGAACATCGAACACAAAGGGTACCGAAAATGTTATCAGCAACGGCAGCGTTATAATGGTAGAGGAAAACACCTGTATGCTTACCCTGGATAACGGCAAGATAACAAATATCGTTACCGAACCGGGCAGATACACTCTTGACAACTCCTCTGCGCCTTCTATTTTTGCAGGACAGATTAAGGATTCTGCCAAGGATTTCTTACAGCGTTTTACCTTCGGCGGAACTCCGGGTGTTGAGCAGAGGGTAGTTTACATCAACCTGCAAAGACTTCCCGGAATACGCTTCGGAACAGGTTCTGCCGTACCATATTTTGATCCTAAGTACAATACGTCCATCGATTTGCGTTTTTACGGTACTTTTGAAATTCAGATCCCCGATGCCGAATATGCGGTAAGATTTTATCAGCAGGTTGCCAGCAAGGGCGTAAGCTCCTCCGATATGTCGGTGGCTTCTATTTTCGACAGCCAGCAGTATAAGCAGGAGTTTATTCAGGCAATGACCGAAGCCTTGGGAATGCTTTCTACTCAGAATATTTCATACAGCCAGATTTCCACACAGCTTTCACTGCTCACCGAAAATGTTCAGAAGGCGACCTTAAATAATTGGCAGGAACGCGGTTTTGTTGTAACCAACATAGGTATGGGAGCTCCCACTCTCACCGAAGAAAGCAAGAAGCTTCTCGGCGACAGACTTAAAGCCGATACAATGCTTGATCCCAATGTACAAAAGGCTATGATGGCAGGCAGCGTTGCCCGCGGTATTGAGGCGGCCGGCTCAAACGAGGGCGGCGCAATGATGGGCTTTATGGGTATGAATATGGCTCAGCAGGCAGGCGGTAATATTTTGGGTCAAATGGATATGGCTGCACAGCAATACAACCAGCAGCAGGCACAGGCTAACGCTAACGCTTGGAAATGCTCCTGCGGCACAATGAATACGGGTGCTTTTTGCTCCTCCTGCGGAAACAAGAAGCCCGAGCCTTGGACTTGCTCCTGCGGCGCACAGAACACAGGCAAATTCTGCGCTAATTGCGGATCTTCAAAGGAAGGTACGCCTGCCGCACCGAAGGTTTCCGCAGAATGGACCTGCTCCTGCGGTAAGGTGAATACCGGCAAGTTCTGTGCAGAATGCGGCTCACCCAAGCCCTCCGCACCTAAAAAGTACAAATGCGATAAGTGCGGCTGGGAACCTGCCGATCCGGCAAATCCTCCAAAATTCTGTCCTGAATGCGGAGATCCTTTTAATGAGGATGATTTGGTTTAATCAAAATCCGATGTCCCCCGC
>DNUB01000166.1:12318-14983 GCA_003508605.1 Oscillospiraceae bacterium
GGCGTTGCCCCTCATTGAATATCAGCTTTCTTAAGCATTTGAAAAAGTAAATTAACGAGGGGCGGTGCTCGAGTCCAAGAGAAAACTCGACATCAGGCCCCTCGGTGTTTTATACTAAGAACTGACTGAAAGCAGACAATCTTTGCGGTCTGATTATCTCAAGCCTTGCGGCGTCCTCTTCCATGTCTTGCAAAAATCATCCACGCAAATCTTTTTGTCAACTTTCAATCAAGAATTAGTATGAAACCCTGAGGGGCTTACGCCCCGGATTTTTCATAAATTCGGGGCACTGCCCTCATTGAAGCAGTCGGCTTCGGAGCCTGCGGAGGGTCGTATTATTATGACTCCTGCTGCCCACCCTATGTCCGAAAGTCTTTGCGGTTTCATACAAAATTTCCTTCACGCCAAAAATCACGCCAAAAATTCAAAAAAGGTATTTACAAAAAGAAAAAACTGTGATATAATTTATCCGTTGTTCTCGGACAACAAAATATCTTCTTCTTGGCACTGCGGAGATTGCCTTTTTAAGGAAACACCGTATCCCTTTGCTAAGATGTGGGAAATATTTTTAAGAGGTGTTATTATGTTACTGAAAGAAGAAAAAACTGCGATTATCGAAAATAACCGCACACACGAAACCGACACAGGTTCTCCGGAGGTTCAGATTGCAATTCTCACCAAAAGAATTTCCGATCTTACGGAGCATCTGAAAACTCACAAGAAGGATCACCATTCAAGAAGAGGTCTTCATAAAATGGTAGGTCACAGACGCAATCTCCTTAACTATTTGCAGAAAAAGGATATTGAGCGTTACCGTGCTATAATCGCCAAGTTGGGTATTCGTAAGTAATCAGCTGAAAAGGGTAGAATGCATAATCATTCTGCCTTTTTTGTGATTTAGTGTATGTTCAGCTTGGAAATTTCGGGTAAAAGGACTGTAAAATATTGTAAAAACTATGTTTAACCAATCGATTAACATGGTCTTAAAAATATTTTAATATTTTACAGTCTCACACCCAGAAAAGCAGGCAAGGAAAATCACGGCGTATGCCGAAAAGCGGGGAAATGACTTTTTAGCATTAAATTGAGCCTTTTTGGTCTGCATAAGTCCTTTTGGCTAAGTGGGCTGAATTTATTGCTAAAGCATTTCCTCACGGTAAAAACTATTTTGACAGGAGGAAAACAAATGTTTGAAAATTACAAGGTTTTTAAAACCACCTTTGCAGGCAGAGAGCTGTCTGTTGAAACGGGAAAAACCTGCGGTTTAGCCAACGGCTCTTGCTGGGTTCGCTATGGCGATACCGTAGTTATGGTAAACGTTACCGCCAGCCCCAAGCCCCGTGAGGGAGTGGACTTTTTCCCTCTTTCCGTCGATTATGAGGAAAAGCTGTATGCTGCAGGCAAAATTCCCGGCGGCTACCTTAAAAGAGAGGGAAAACCCAGTGAAAAAGCTATTCTGACTTCACGTGTGGTTGACCGTCCTATGCGCCCCTTGTTTCCCAAGGATATGAGAAACGACGTCTCCATTGTTATGACGGTTCTTGCGGTTGATCCCGACACACAGCCGGAAATTATAGCTATGATCGGCGCTTCCATCGCTGTTTCAATTTCCGATATCCCCTGGAACGGTCCTATCGGCGGCATTTCCGTAGGTTTGGTAGACGGTGAGATCGTGCTTATGCCTAATGCGGAGCAGAGGGCAAAGTCCGATCTGCAGCTTACCGTCGCTTCCAGCGAAAAGAAGGTGGTAATGATCGAGGCAGGAGCAAACGAGGTCGACGACGATACCATGTTTAACGCCATTATGAAGGGACATGAGGAGATAGTTAGGTCCGTTATTCCCTTTATAAATCAGATAAGAGCCGAAATCGGAAAGCCCAAATTCACCTTTGAATCCATGGAGGTTGACCATGACCTGTTTGAAGCAATTCAGGGCAAATATACCGATAAGGTAAAATATGCACTTGACACGGACGACAAAAATATTCGGGAGGAGCGTTTGCAGCCCATTAAGGACGAAATTCACGCCGAATATGACGAACAGTATCCCGAACAGCAGGCCATGATTGACGAATGTATTTATAAGCTGCAAAAGTTTATCGTTCGCCGCTGGCTTTTGGACGAACAGAAGCGTGTTGACGGCAGAGGCATGGATCAGATGCGTCCTCTTGCGGCAGAGGTAGGGCTTTTGCCTCGTGTTCACGGTTCCGGTCTGTTCACAAGAGGACAAACTCAGGTACTGACAGTTACAACCCTCGGACCCGTAAGCGATGCGCAAAGACTTGACGGTATTGACGACGAGGAAGAAAAGCGTTATATGCACCATTACAATTTCCCCTCGTACTCGGTAGGCGAAACCAAGCCCAGCAGAGGTCCGGGAAGAAGAGAGATCGGTCACGGTGCGCTTGCACAAAGAGCATTAGAGCCTGTTATCCCCTCGGTTGAGGAATTTCCTTATGCCATAAGACTTGTTTCAGAGGTTTTGTCCTCCAACGGTTCTACCTCTCAGGCTTCTATATGCGGCTCGACTCTTTCCCTTATGGACGCAGGCGTTCCCATTAAATCCCCTGTTGCAGGTATTTCCTGCGGACTTATTACCGAGGGAGACCGCTGGATGACCATGGTGGACATTCAGGGCTTAGAGGATTTCTTCGGCGATATGGAC
>DNUB01000166.1:15289-15773 GCA_003508605.1 Oscillospiraceae bacterium
CTTCGGCGATATGGACTTTAAGGTTGGCGGTACTCACAAGGGCATTACCGCAATTCAAATGGACTTAAAGATCGACGGACTTACTCCCGAAATAATAAAGGACGCTTTTGCCAAGACCCACAAGGCAAGAGATTATATCCTTGACGAAATAATGCTAAAGGCAATTCCCGCTCCCCGTCCCACCGTTAATCAGTGGGCGCCTAAGATGATTACCATGAAGGTTCCCGTTGATAAGATACGCGATGTCATCGGCACGGGAGGAAAGGTTATCCAAAAGCTTTGTGCAGATTACGAGGTAAAAATCGATATTGACGAGGAAGGCAACGTATTCATTTGCGGCAATGACCAGAAGAAATCCGACGAGTGCGTGGAGATGATCAAGGCGATTACGCTTGTTCCCGAAATCGGTGCAATTTACAAGGGCAAGGTTGTAAGAGTTACAAGCTTCGGTGCATTTGTGGAGTTTGCTCCCGGCAAGGAGGGC
>DNUB01000166.1:16104-16482 GCA_003508605.1 Oscillospiraceae bacterium
TGCTCCCGGCAAGGAGGGCATGGTTCATATTTCCGAACTTGAAAACCGCCGTGTTGAAAAGGTCGAGGACGTATGCAATGAGGGTGACGAAATTATTGTCAAGATAATAAAGATTGATCAGCAGGGCAAAATCGGTCTTTCACGCAAGGAGGCTCTTGCGGATATTGAGTCTAAGAGAAAGGCTAAGACTGCACAAGATGGCAGAGCAGAATAATTTGTGACTAAATAATTTAAGCCGTTGGTGTTAAACCGACGGCTTTTTTGTTTCACCTATAAGTTAAAAACATGTTTTAAAACAATGCAATATGAAAAAATTCCGAAATTTCAAATTGAAACCCGCATTTTCTTATGATATACTTAATACAAGGTTAAGTACTT
>DNUB01000166.1:16691-17380 GCA_003508605.1 Oscillospiraceae bacterium
ACTTACACCTGAATTTAAATTATAAGGAGTTTAAAATGGAACAAAAATATACAATAAATCAAGTTGCACAAATGACGGGACTTTCTGTCCGCACAATCAGAAATTATCTGAAATCAGGCTTAGTTAACGGTGAAAAAACAGACGGCGTTTGGCTGTTTTCTGTGGAGGATTTTGAAAAGGTGCTTACAAATCCCGCCATAAAACCAAGCATCAAAGCGAAAGGCAATGGAGTTATATTTGATTTTATCGCTGACGATAGAAAAAAGAACAATAAAACCTGCACAATTCTTGACCTTTATGCTGATGATAAGGAAAGTGAGGAAATTTCACAGTTTTTCTGCGATACCATAAATAACAATTATAGTATGGCAGACTTGGTTTTTAAATTTGAGAAGTACGGAAAAAATGTTCGTGTTATTTTAAGCGGAGCGGAAGAAGTAGTTTCGGATTTAATGAAAAAGTATTACAGCGGTCGACAATAATGCCAATCTCCAATCAAACAATAATTGTTAAAACAAGCCGTTCTCCGATTGCGAGAGCGGCTTGCTTATTTTTCTAAAATTGCACAAAAATCTCTGCAAATTTTATGCAATTTGTTTATTTTAAATAATCTGCAATATTGTATTGACATATCATATTATATCTGATATAATATGATATGTCAAATAAAAATTGAATGAGATAGGTTT
>DNUB01000053.1 GCA_003508605.1 Oscillospiraceae bacterium
GACATCGGATTTTGATTATAATATCGTGCAGCGGCTCTGACTTTTGCGGATTTTACATTCAAATCCCGCTGCTGCACTTTTCACCACAAAAGTGAATAATTTACCACTTTATTAAAGTATACACCACGGAGCAGTAAAAATCAACCTTTTAAATGTATTCTTCGAAAGGAAAAACGAAGAAATTTCTCCCCCGTTTTTGTTGCTATTTCACAAAAAAAGAACGCCCGAATTGGACGTTCTATAAGAAAAAACAATATGTGGTAGAGTTTTTTTATACCTATGCCATATCTGCTCAGTGGCAAAAAGTGGCAATTTTTTAAAGAGCTTTAAGCGGCATCTTATCCCGATTTTTTAAAACCGTAATATTATGTTGACTAAAAATGAATTAAAACCACAAAAACCCTATATTTTATAAGCCGCCGCCTTGGGTTTATGCGGATTATTCCCCAGCAGCCTCCGCAAATTCACCGTTTTCCTGCGAATCTTGATTATCGATTACCCACTTTGCCGCCATAAGGGGAGTAAGCCTGAATTCCAAGGTTTCCTCCTTAGCGTTTACAACCTCGGTGTTTCTTCCGTAATCGTCGGCGGTAACATTGTAAATCAGATGAGGAATATACTTTAAGGTACAAATAAAGAATTCGGGGGCGATTTTACTTGCAACTGAAATTTCTTTAAGCCACATAAACGGCGACATACCGCCTATGGACAAATCACGTACAAACCAGCAGTCGGAATCCGCAATATCATTGCGGCAAAGATACATTGAAAAATTAAATCTCTTTTCTATTCCGTCTGTCATTGTGTCTATGGAAAAATCGACCATATCGTGAGCGTTTACATTGTATGCGCCCTCACCGCATTTACTGCAGTAGGTACCGTAACCGTAAAGTCTGTTGTTGATATCCTTTGCAAAATACATTTTATAGTTGGGAAGATCGGTATGGTCCTTAATACTGCTGTATAAATCAAGCGCAAACTGAAATTCCTCTCTTTCAAACACAGGAGCTCTCTTATCCTTCATAGGCATCTGATCGGGGATAATACGGCAGGGATCCTTTGTATGGCTGAAGAATCGGTTCAGAATGCCTTTATCCTCACCGGCTATGGCATATTCCACCATAGAGGCAAATTCGGTTTTATTAAGATCGTCGCGCAGAATCACATAGCGTGAAGCCGCCGCCCTTTCCTCCTCGGTAAATGCTTGATTATACCGTTTAATGGCGGCGGGCTTTCCGTTTGCGTCAAGAAGTATTACGCCGTCATATTTAAGGTTGCAGACATAAATTTCCTTAAGAATCGCCGCTGTCTGCTGTTCGGGGGAGCAGTCTCTCAAAAGTCCCGCAATCTCCTTTTCGTCAAAGGTGTAAACCGACTTTTCATAAGGGAAGCTGAATACTCTGCCCTTAAGAATGCCCGATTCCACAAGCTTGGTAGCGTCTCCCATAATTTCCAGCAGGTCGGCGTCGGTAACGCTGCCGGGAATCATAAACTGCTTTCCGTAAACCGAGAAACGGTACTTTTTATTAAAGTCAAGCACCAGATTTATTTCCCCGCCCTGACTTTTAATCTCCCTCATAAAGCTCATTACGTCCTTGCCCTGTGTGAAGGAGTTTACCATCATGGCGGTAACCTCGTGGTAATTCTGCACGCTTGTAAAGCGTCTTTCACGCTTCGCAAGAGTTTCCATTACATTTTTGATGTTGCCGACCTTGATCTTTGAAATTTCAAAGGAATAATTCTCGTCGTCTCTGTCATAGTGAAGTCTGTAGTACTTCATAGACAGCTTATAATCCTCTCCCGATGACTCGTCGTAAAGGGTAAGGATATTTTCAAGAGCAACCTCGTCCTCCACCGAGTCGTTGTTCAGATACTGAGGCAGATAATAGCCGATAACGCTTGGGAAGCCCTTGTATATGTCGTAGTCGGTAAGCTTTCCGCTTTTTTCCGAGGAAATCTTATAGGTTTTATCCCCTCTGATAAATTCATAGCAGTAAGCCCTGCCGCTTCTTCCTCCGTCCTCGCTTTCCCACTCGTAGCCCGCATACATAGACTTGTTGACAAATTCGGAAAGATTTTTCCTCATATTGTCAAGTCTGACATCTATGTACTCGGCGTCTGCGCTGCCGTCGTTTTTTCTCGCCTCGGGAACGTTAAAGGTAACGCTTTTAAAGCCGTGCTCCTTAATATCGTCATAGGTGCAGGGGACGTCCTCTCCGGGAAACTGCACGGATATTCCGGAAACAAAGGTGTCCTTGATTTTTTCGGCATAGCGGCTGGTTTTCATAAAGCTGTTGAAAAACTCAAAGGCGTAGGAGCGGGGAGTCATAAAATAGCAGTCCGTATCGGGAACAGGCTTAAGATCCAATACGAAATACTTCTTATACTCCTTTAATATTGCGGGAATATCACGCTCCAGGGCAAGGGAAACCGCTTCCTCCTTATCATAGCGTATACCCGTACGGCAATAGGTTATATAGCCGTTAGGGACGCTTACGAAAAAGGCGGACAGCTTTTCGTCTACAAATTTATCGTTATTTGCGCCTATATAGCCCGTAAGCTCATAGGTAGAAAAATAGTTATACTTTGAAAGCAAAAGCTTTATAATCTTTTCCCGCTTTGCATTGGCTACCGCAAAGGGAATAAGGTAAACAAAGCCTTCCTTTTCATAGTGCAAAAAATCCACCAGGCTTTTATTATTATGATAAAAGCGGATCTTTGCCACATCGTTTTCGTCCTTCTTGTGCAGGATTATACGGTATAAGTCCGTCATTTTTCCCTGCTGAACCACCGCCAGGCTTACCGACTTTGCCGCACTGTCGTCAAGAGAAAGTGCGTCGGTCATCAGGTGCTTTCTGTTAAAGGCAAAGCACAGCTCCACCATATTAAGGTAGTCGCCCTTTTTTTCGGTAAGGGTGACAAAGTTTTCCCTTATACGCTCATACTCCGACCCGTCAAGCTGGAGAGTTATTTTTGTGCCTTCAAAAACGGGACTGTTTAAGGAAAGGGACTCAACCCTCAAATTTCCGCCGCTGTTGACTATCTTGAAGCTAAAGCTGTTGGAGCGTATGGAAAGGGCTTCAACATTAAGGAACACGCTTTTTGCACCTATACCGAAGCGCCCCTCTCTTGACTGATCGCCGTTATTCATACCGAAGCTTAAATAATAGAGGATATCCTCCATTGAAAAGCCCGCTTCATTATAGGAAATGGTAACAAGATTATTTTCGCCGAAATCAACGACAATTTTAATATCACCGTCAACATAGCGGCAGCCCAAGGCGTTCTGAAACAGCTCTCGAATTATACTTTCCTTAGGATAGTCGGATATGTTCATACGTGCGTTAAAGCCCGTTCTTCCGCTGAACACATCATTGTAGTAATTTATTACCGCCTTGCTGTCAATAAAGTTTTTGCTGACAAGCTCTTCGATTTTAACAAGGTATGCGGTTTTTGCCTCCTCGTCAGCATTAAGGTGCGCCTGATAAAAGTCGCCTATAAGCTGGACGATGTTCTTTTCTGTGTCCGCCATCAAACCACCTCCTCAAAAACTTCTCTGAGAAACTCATTATAATCCTTGCCGTAACCGCAGTTTCGGTTTAAGAAATTCCAAGCACAGTAGAATACATAAGCCTTATCCGTTTCCTTCACATCCCGGAGCAAAGCCAAAAGCTTATCGGCGGTATCACATTCCTTCAGTGCTTCCCTCGCCCTCAGCTGCTCCAAAACGATAGGCTCGGTTTCAAGACCTCTGCTTATCAAACCGTAATCATTGTCCCCTTCAATGTTATACGCCTTTGAAAGCAGCATACCGTTGGAATCAAGGAAGCAGCAGCCCTGCCTGAGCTGTTGGATTTTCGGGGCAAGAATATTGTTGGCCGCCTTTTTGTCCACGATTTTTCCCGGCAGACCGAAAGCTGCCTTTATTGCGTCACGCTTGCGGCAAATTATTTCTCTTGTACTTTCGGAAACGTTTTTAATATTATACTTTACGGCAATTGCGCTTATCTTTTCGTCAGAAAAATCCTCGGCTCCCTCCAGCTCGCACAGCATAGAGGAAATTATATTGTCCAGTCCCTCTGTAAACAGGTAAATGTTCCTTCCAGGTATCCCGTACACAAAGCTTTCCGCAATATTCAGTGCCAAGGTGCTGCAAAGCATTCTGCCGTCAAACAAATCCTTATCGTCTCTGAACATAATAAACTGCGGATTTGTAAAGCCTTTTCTCCCGCCCTGCCTGAATCTGCGGTGGAGCGTAAGAGGGCTGTTCGGCAGCTCAAAGCAGAACACATGGGTTATATTGTCTATTAAGTCATACTGCTCATGCTGGTCGTCAAGGGAAAGGATCACTCGTATATCCGCCTTTTTCTTTCCGTCAAAGTTTCTTCTTGAATCGTCAATGTTATAAAGCTGACCCTTTTTAACGGCAATAATCCGCTTTAATCCCACTGCAGAGGTGGAAAGCACCTTCTGAACATATTCAAGGGTCTTTTCGGAGGAAAAATAAGTGATGATCCTTGTATCGGGATCCTCCAAAAGCATGGAAACCTCGTTTATGTAGGCGTCCAATTTTGAATCAAATCCTCTCAGCGCATTAACAATGTGATCGTCGTATCTGTCGCAGTTATAAAGCTTGCGCATATCGAGGGTAAGCTCCTCAAAAACATTGCCGCCGTAGGAATAAAGAGAGGTAATGGACTGATCCTGCTTAGCCTTTAAAATTTCATCATTCACTTTGTAGCTTATGATTTTTATATCGGGGCTTACGGTATCATGGGAGGTAAAGCAGCGCATAAAGGGAGTTGAAAGGGAAAATTCGGCAGCCGTCTCATCGGGAGTATTGGTTTTAAAATACTCCGCCTTTGAGCTGTTTTCCAAAAACTTTACAGGCAGCATCGAAAGCTTTTCCGCTTCACCCGGCGCGGTTTTTATATAGGGAGCGAAAACCACAAGCTTTTTCGTCCTAATATCGTAGCTTTCAAGTATTTTGTCAATTTCCATGCCCCCGCTGGAAAGACCGCCGTCAATTATCACCAGATCCCATACGAGACCCGACTCCCTGATTTTTTCAAATACGGGATTTTCGGCCGCTTCGCAGTAAGTGATATAAAAATTGCTGATATTTGGCGAAAAGAAATTCAGGCTTTTCGGATCGGCGGTAATAAACTTAAAATCAGCACCTATACCGCATATCATTATCTGATACCAGGAATATAAAAGCTTTTCCGTTGTAATCAGAAGAATCGAAGGCATAGCCGTCTTGGTGACGGTGTCCAGCACCGCCAGCTGCGCCTTTCCGTTTTTGTCATTTCCCTGCTGATCCATAACTATGGCGCAGTCAAACTCCTTAAGCTTTCTCATAAATGCAATATTAATAGCATTCAGCGAAATCTTATCCAGAACAATTCCTTTAACGCTGTTTTCACTCATTGCAAAAGCTCCTTATCTGTCATTTATCCGTCTGAGAGCCTGTTTTCAAGGCAAAATTGCATACCCTATCCTTTGAAAATACGCTCTTGATTACGGTAAAACAATTACCTATTACATTCGGTTACAAAAAATACACAAATTCAGTTACATTTTTAGTAAAAATAACAAAAGACTGCT
>DNUB01000278.1 GCA_003508605.1 Oscillospiraceae bacterium
TTGGATTTTGCGTGGCAGACAACATTCGGTCAAGGAAATGTTAGGAAACAGGGTTCTGTTTTCCGAAGAAAACGGCGAAAAGACGAATATTGGCAGCTACGCCGAATATATACAGTCGGTCGTTGACAAGCAGACGGCAATTATTGACAAAAAACTCAGCGAGCTCGAAGCCGCCGCACGAAAAATAAGCGAAAAGGAGGCTCTTGAAGCTCTTGAAATGCAGGCGAGTGTTCGGGACGAGCTTGAAAAAGAATTTGAGAATATTCTCAGGCAGGTAAACGGGTAAGGGGGAAGGAAAGGAATGAAAGATGTACCGATTCTTGCCGCCGTTGTAAGCAGAGATCCCAACGAACCGACGATGAAATGCGCCGAGATAATATTCCCCGCCATGCAAAAATCTTTAAGCTGCGCTTATTTTGAATTTGATTACAGATTGAACTTCATTGGCAAAATTGTTGAGCTTGAAACCGTAAACGAGCTTGAAGCACTTTTAAAAAGTCCCGAAGCGGAAAAAAGCGGTCACATTGTTATTTTGACAGATAAGTCAATGCTTGAATCCGATCCCGACAATAAAAAAGCTCCTTTGATCAAAGCATTCTTAGATACGGTAAAAAAGCATTTGAGAGAGGAATTTGTCTTTAAGTGCAGCGTTATTCTCTGTCATACCGATGCTTTTACGAAGGAGTGCGATAATTTTTCCGATTTATGTAGGGAATACGGGTTTATGTATGACAAATTCATTATTTCCGGGAAGGTTGGAAGGATCGAAGCAGCTCCTTCCGCCCTTATAATCGCCATTGCCGCCTGTGCTTTTTTTGAATCGGAATTCAGAGATAAATGTGGCTTATTTGTACAAAAATTCAGAATCTTTCAGCAGCGTAAAACAAAACACAACGAATTTAATCATATACTGTTCACGGTAGGCGCAGTGGTGTTTTCAAGGGGCTATCTTATGGAAGAGATATTGTTTCAGCATTTGTATATAATCCCGGAATATCTCAGAAATTCACTGTCGCCACAGCATAATACATACCGGGAAATCATAGTGAAAAGCTCCGTTACCTACCCCCTTATTCTGTATGCGGCAAGGACGGGAATGCAATATGCTTATAATATTCTCCTGTCGGCAAAATGCTCTGATACGGAATATTTCATTACATTGGGAAAATACGGCACTGCCAAACAGATATGGGATTATATTTTGCATAATGCGTTGCTGTACGCAGATATCAAGCTTTCGGAAATACCTTTTTCCTGTGTCTATCTTGAGCTTATGCTTATGCTGCGGTTTGACAAAAGTTATTTGGAAAACGTGACGAGGCTGAAAGACGGTAATGTCCCTATTCTGCAGCAGATTTTCATGTTCGAAGCGGAGATTTATTTCAGTCTTTTTATGCGTGATAAAAATATAAGCACAGAATATTTTGAAAAGATAAAATGTTTTTGCGAAGATCCCGACATGGTGGCGGATAAAACGGCAAATATGCTGAATAACAGGAACGGAGGAGATGTGTATTGGCCTGAACGCTCTGCACTGTTCAGGCTGTCTCCGAGAAAAAATACCAAACCCGATTATGAAAAATGTTATGAGCTTGCCTGTGAATTACAGGAAAAGTACGGTTTTCATACCAAAGATACAGAAGAAAATTTTTCCGTGGTATTAAGTCTTTATAATACCGTATGTGAAAATTCGCCCGATGATTGTATGTTCGCCCACATTTTAAGCGCCGTTGAGAATTATGTGAAGGCTATTGGACAGTATGTCAGTCCCGATGATTATCCGCATATTTTTTCCTGTGAAGCGGCAAAAAGAAGTGCGCAGCTAAAAGCGGCATACAGTCGGCTGACAGGGAAAAAACAGGAGGAAGGCAATGAATGATTCATATAACAAAATTATGGAGTTAGCGGGCAACGCCGACCTAAAAAGAGTGGTGAACCGTTGGGAAAAGCTTGCGCTTAACTTGGAAAAAACGGCTTCGGCTTCAATACAGGTTACGATGCCCAATATGCTGTGGAGCTCCCGCTCCGGCGTAGGACAGACAACAATGTTAGGCTATATTGCCGATTATCTTCGTGAAAGACATCTGATCGAATTTAAGGGCAATGTGGATTTTATTGAGTTTATATTAAAAAGAGAGGGGGAAGAGAGAAGCTTTAACGAGCTTGTGCGCCTTGATTCCGCCTTAAACTCGGTTTCGGGACATCACAACGTATTCAAGGGCATTGTCTGCATTGACATTACCGATTGGGCAGAAAAGCTCAGCGACAGCCGTTTTGCTTCCTTTCTCGAATATATCAAGGCGCATGACGGCGATTGGCTGACTATTCTTACGGCAAACTGCCCTAAGGAGGAGATCCTTGCCCAGCTGTACGCATATATTCACAGCTTTTTCAGGGTGGAGCTTGTTCACACCGCATTTCCCGAAAGCTCCGAAATGACGGCGTACCTTAACCGCAAGCTGAACGCCGCAGGATTTACTCTTACTGCGGAAGCGGAAGAGCTGTTGAAGGAAAGCATGACCGAAATGAGCAGGTCGAATATTTATGACGGATATAATACGATAAGACAGCTTTCGCAGGAGATAATATATCATATATTGTCTACGAAGGATGAGATCTCTTTTACTGTTACGAAAAAAGATGTAGAAGAGTTTTCGGTTGATTCGGAGTATATGAAGTTTTATAGAAAGAGTGAGGAGACGAGGAAGAGGATAGGATTTTAGGAAAAGCGCCGATTAAATCCGGTGGGTGTGTTGTGCGGTCGGGTTTGATCGGTGCTTTTATAAATTACAATGTTTCAAGGTTAAGCTTTGCAGAAAAATTTTTAAGCTTTTGATTTTTTAAATTTTTTTATCGCTTTATCGCTTATGAATACGCAAGAAATCATATTTTCACAAATTTGACAACAGTTGCTGCTTGTGATATAATAACCTCAGACTGCGG
>DNUB01000028.1:0-3439 GCA_003508605.1 Oscillospiraceae bacterium
AAAAAAATTTATCACATTAAACAAAAGTTTTATTCGGATTTGTAAATAATAACCATAGGTAATCTCTGAAAACCCTTGTAAAAAGCCAAAACGGACAGGGGCATCGGATACAGGGAAAGCTTAAGGCAGTCTGACGCCCGTCAGGACGGATCGGCGAAGCAGGCGTCGTGCCATATTCGTTTTTGCTCATAAAGTTTTTTAGAGACATTCATTATTTATCATACCGCCTTTCTTTTCCTTAAAACAGTATACCCGGGCATCTTCTCCCCAAACATTCTGCATCTGAAAAAATCGTCCAAAAAAATCCCGATCAAGGAAAGTAAAAACCATATACCGAAAAATCTCGGACAAATCTGTCCCATAATGTTAAAGGGGATACTGCTGTAATCCCAGACATTAAGGTTAAAGCCGATATTTACAATAACTCCGCTTATAAATTCCAGCAAAGTAACAAAAACGGCGGAATAAAGCATCTGAAATATAAGCGGCATACTTCGGTCAAAGTAGGAGTTGATCCCTCCCATAAGAACAAAGCAAAATCCTCCCGTAATAAACATTGAGTAGTGGCTGTCCCCTTTATAAGCCACCTCGATAATAAAATAGATCATTCCTCCCATAAGAAAAAGAAGCGTCAGCTTTATTATCTCTCTGAGCAGTGGCGAATCGGGCTTTGTCATTTTCTTCCCTTCTTTCTAAGAACAAGTTCTAATAATTTGCGGTTATCTTGTGCATTTTAATAAGGGCTTATACATAAATTATTTAAGAAACCTTAAGTGCGGGGAGGAGGAAAAGACAATGAGAAAAAAAGCAGCGGAAATTTTTTCTTTAATTATTTCAATATCTTTTTTAATAAGCCTGTCTGCAGTATATGCCGAGGGTGAAGAGAAGGAAGCCGAAAAAGAAGATCTGTACCCTGCGAAATCCGCAGTACTTGCCGAAGCTGCCACAGGACAGATCCTATTCTCCCAAAATCCAAACCGGAAGCTGGCAATAGCCAGCGTTACCAAGATCATGACCTTATTGCTTGCGGCGGAGGAAATGAAGGCGGGCAGGCTTTCCATGGAGGACACCGTAACGGCGTCCTACAACGCTTTTTCCATGGACGGTTCGGTAATATGGCTTAACGAGGGAGAAAAAATGAGCGTTTACGATATTACACGCTCCATAGTCATAAGCAGTGCCAACGACGCCTGCGTGGCATTGGCGGAGCATATCGGCGGCACGGAGGAGCATTTTGTAAGCCTTATGAATAAAAAAGCCGGGGAATTGGGAATGAAAAACACACATTTTGTTAACTGCACGGGTCTTGACGCCGACAATCACTGCTCCACTGCCGCAGACGTGGCGATTATGGCGGCCGAGCTGCGAAAATACGATTATTTTGACGAATTTCTGCTTACAAGGCTTACCTATGTGAGAGAGGGAACAGACAGAGAAACCCAGCTGTTAAATACCAACAGGCTGCTTAAATACAAGGGAATAACGGGGCTTAAGACGGGTACTACCGATAATGCGGGCTATTGCTTTACCGCTACGGCAAAAAGAAACGGTATGGAGCTTGTGGCGGTGGTTTTGGGAGCGGAAACGGACGACGGCAGGTTCGACATTGCAAAAGAGCTTCTGGATTACGGATTTGACGGCTTCGAGCTTTTTTCGCCCGAATTTGACGCTGAGCAATTAACGGATATTAAGGTGAAAAGCGGCGTGGCTAAAACGGTATCAATAGAACCCCGGCGGCAGCTGCAATGCCTTATCCCAAAAGGGAAAAGCGGAGATGTGGATTATCTTTACAACATAAGGCAGGAGGTAAGCGCACCCCTGAAAAAGGGAGATCAGGTAGGAAAAATCGTGGTTCTTTTAGGCAATGAAACATTATTCGTTGTGCCCGTTACTTCAAAGGAGGATTCGGAGGAGCTGAGCTTTTCAAAAAGCTTTTGGTTTCTTTTCAAGGGTCTCTTAAGTTTTTGATAAGCCATACTGTCAAAAAACACTAAACATCAAGCTAAAAATTTGTAAATTTTGTAAAAATTGCAATAACCCAAAAGAAAAGATTTGAAACACCTTGAAAACTTATTCAAAAAAAGTTATAATTGAAACAGGAAAATATTTATTTCCTATTTGTGTAAAAGGAAGGACGATTTGTTATGGCTGTAAAAGTAAATGATAAATATTTAAAAGCTTTTATCGGCGAAAATGAGTATAAGGGTATTGCCCCCGCTGTAAAGGCTGCACATGAAGCCTTGACTCAAAAAAGCGGTCTCGGAAACGATTTTTTGGGCTGGCTTACTCTCCCTGCAGATTATGACAAGGCTGAATTTGAAAGAATAAAAAAGGCTGCCGCAAAGATAAAGAGCGACAGCAAGGTGCTTATCGTAATAGGCATAGGCGGTTCGTATTTAGGAGCGAGAGCCGCAATAGAAGCTCTAAGATCCACCCTTTATAATTCTCTTAAAAAGGATACTCCCGAAATTTACTTTATCGGCAATTCCATAAGCCCCACATATTTAAACGAGGTCGTTTCTTTGGTTGAGGGCAGAGATTTTTCTGTCAATGTGATATCCAAGTCGGGAACTACCACCGAGCCTGCATTGGCTTTCCGTGTATTCCGTGAGCTGTTGGAGGAAAGATACGGAGCAGAGGAAGCTAAGGGCAGAATTTACGCTACCACGGATAAAGCGAGAGGAACGCTTAAGGAGCTTTCCGACAGAAACGGATATGAGACCTTTGTGATACCCGACGATGTAGGCGGAAGATACAGCGTACTTACTGCTGTGGGTCTGCTTCCCATCGCTTGTGCAGGCTGTGATATAGACGAGCTTATGCGTGGCGCAGGGGCGGCTCGGGAGGAGCTTAACGATCCCGATCTTGAAAAGAACGACTGCTACAAATATGCGGCGATCAGAAATATACTTTACCGCAAGGGCTATAAGGCGGAAATGCTTGTTGCTTACGAAAACAGCTTTGCTATGATGAACGAGTGGTTCAAGCAGCTTTTCGGCGAAAGCGAGGGCAAGGACAAAAAGGGAATCTATCCCACCTCCGCCACCTTCTCCACCGATCTTCATTCCTTAGGACAGTTTATTCAGGACGGCTCAAAGATTTTGTTTGAAACGGTTATACAGTTTGAGCGGCCTCAGAAGGATTTCTTTGTAAAGGACGATCCCGAAAACAATGACGGACTCAACTTCCTTTCAAATCAGAATATGTCCGTCGTCAACAGAAAGGCCTTTGAGGGCACCGTATTGGCTCACACCGAGGGCGGCGTTCCCAACACCGTTCTTGAAGTACCGCAGCTTAACGAATATGAGCTGGGCTATATGATTTACTTCTTTGAAAAGGCTTGTGCAATATCGGGCTACATACTCGGCGTAAATCCTTTTGATCAGCCCGGAGTGGAAAGCTACAAAAAGAATATGTTCGCACTTTTGGGCAAGCCCGG
>DNUB01000028.1:3744-4133 GCA_003508605.1 Oscillospiraceae bacterium
GTTCGCACTTTTGGGCAAGCCCGGATATGAGGACAGAAAAGCCGAATTGGAAGCGAAGCTCTCTTAATGGGGAAAATCAGGTAATTGGGAGCGTTGCTCCTTTACAAATAAACACGGAGGACATCAATATGATAAAACTTATACCCGGAAAAAAAGGCTCAGGAAAGACCAAGGTTTTGATCGATGCGATTCATGAAGCGGAGAAAAAAAGCAAGGGTAACGTGGTTGCCATTCAAATAGGTTCTTCTCTCAACATTGACATCTATCACAAGATCCGCCTTATAAATATTGAGGATTTCAAAATTCATGATTATGACGATCTTTACGGATTTATCGCAGGCATTCTTGCTTCCGATTACGACTGCACCGACATTTTCGTTGACGGTGTT
>DNUB01000028.1:4435-4711 GCA_003508605.1 Oscillospiraceae bacterium
TCAGAATCGTAGGCAGGGATTTGGATAAGGTTGGAGAAATGTTCGACAGAATTGCCGCCATCAGCGAAAACACTCACGTTGTATTCACGATTTCCGCTGATGTAGACGCTCTTCCCGAATCAATCAAAAAATATCTGTAAATTTTTTCATTCGGGTATTGACAAATCAAAATTGATATGGTAAAATATATCTTGTGCCAAAATTCAGGGTTTTCTGAATACCATAATATTTTGTATTTTAGAGGGAGGTGCAAATAATGGCAGTTCCAAAGAGAAA
>DNUB01000028.1:5053-5375 GCA_003508605.1 Oscillospiraceae bacterium
AATAATGGCAGTTCCAAAGAGAAAGGTATCCAAGGCAAGACGTGATAAAAGACGCGGACAAGTATGGAAGTTAGAAGCACCTGCTTTATCCCGCTGCACTAACTGCGGAGAGCTTAAGGCTCCTCACAGGGTTTGCGGCAACTGCGGTTATTATAAGGGCAGAGAAGTTATTTCCCACGCCGAATAATCGGATATTTTCACTATAATAATTAAGGAACAGCTTTAGAGCTGTTCCTTTTTTAATTCTTTAATAATAGATGTATGCAGACTATATGTGGTTCTATATCAAATTTTTTATGATTATAATCAAAATCCGATGTCC
>DNUB01000184.1 GCA_003508605.1 Oscillospiraceae bacterium
GGGCGTTGCCCCTCATTGAATAATGATTCTTACAAAAAATATTATAATGAAAATCCGGCAGGAGCGATTGAAAATGTTTGTGATTCCTTGGATAGCTACATAGAGTATGCTGAAAAACGAGATATGGCGGGATTTACAAATTCAGCAAACTTGGGAGTTTCTCCTCTTGCGGTTGACGGCAATCCATACAGAGTGGTTTACTATGTAAATACACCGTTGGCTATGCAGGAAAACAGTTATTATTGCGGTCCTGCCTGCGTATATATGTCCATAGAGGGAATTAGAAAGCATATGCCATCGTCGGTAAAAAGCGGGATAGTAAATTCACAAAGTAAAAATGCTGCCGCCATGGGAACTAATTCAACCTATGGAACTTCAGAAGGAGCTATAAGAGATCGTATGACAGCTATGCTCGATGGCAAGCGATATGCAATGGATTATAAATATCTTAATGGCGGTGGATATAACTTCACTCAGGATGAATTTATTACGTATATAAAAAACAGCCTTGCTAAAAACGGACCTGTGATTGTTTTGATAAATATGCCGTTTTTAAAATATTATGCTAATACCAAATACCCCTACACCAGTGGGCATTATGTAGTAGTTTATGAATGTGTCGAATCAACCGATAATGTGTATTTTTCTGTAAAGGATCCGAATAATTGGAATAATGGTAATCTTTGTGGAAGTCATACTATAACCGCTGTAAATTTGTATTCGTGTTTCACAGCAATGTCATGGATGAAATAAATATAAAGGAGGAAACCAACAACCATGAATAAAATAACAAAAAACACCGTTTCGGCTTTTTTGATTTTCGTAATGACTGTTTCTGCAACGGCTTGTCAACAAGCTCTGCCGAATGACGGCATCAATACCGGCACATCTGCTCCCGGAACAAGTCAGGAGGCGGTAACCGCTGTCGAAACCGTTGCAGATATCGGAATCACAGGCACGGAGTCGGAGAATGCCGAACAAAAAGAGCTTGGCTATAACTCGGATAAGCATATTGAGTTATGTGTCTCCGAAATCAAGGCAGGCGGGGAAACATACGAGATAAAAACCTTTTTGTACGACCGCATAAGCGAAACGTCCGGCGAGGCAAGCGGAGACGTCGCCTTTGGTCTGTATAAGAACGGCAAGCTGATAAATACTGTTGCACCTATAATAGGATCTATGGGGCAGGCGGGAAAAAAATACAGCAAAGATCGGATTGGCGATTATTTTAGCATTATAAGTCTTGACGGCGGTCAGGCTTTTGCTGCTGCATACCCTGAGGATAACGGCTTAACGACGGCTCTTTTCCTAACGGTTAAGGACGGTAAGCTTGTCCTGATGGAACGGTACTATAGCGATGAAGAAAAAAAGCAGCTGGAAAAGGACGATCCCCACGATCACCCCGAAACCGAAAAATATTGTTTTAATCTTCCCGGTAAATTCGAGGTAAAGGGAAACAGCATTATTTGCAAATCGGATAAGGAAATAACCGAAGCGGACGGCAGCATCTACGCCGCAGGAGAAATTTCTCTTGCTTTTGATTTTGAAAATTACACCGTAAAATGTGAGAAGGAAGAGTATGTGGGATTGGTTTACTTTGGTTAATCGAGAGGGATAATCAAAAGCCTTGCCCCAATTTTAAGACTATTATTGCAATTTAGAGGGAAACCATCAGGGTTTCCCTCTTTTCCGAAAGCGGATACAGTCAATGTGTTTCGCAGCTTTTATGAATACGGGTCTTGCACGGAGGTTTTATTTCCGCATCAGAACCGATTGTCATTGTCAAGCTGAACCTCCTCCGGCATATCAAGCTTTAATTCATATCTCTTGCCTTCCGTGTCATGAACAAACAAACGGTCTTCATTTACTCTCAAGGTATTATCGAATTTGCCGTTACTGCCTGAAAGAGTATAGTATTTTTCATTGGCATGATCAAAAATCTTTATGGCATATGTGGGTAAAGAGTCCTCTCCCATATCCATTACGTTTGAAAAGGTTACACAGCAAAGCTCCCTTTTTCCGTCCCCGTTAAGGTCGCACAAATAAATGTCGGATATATTGTTATCTCCGTAAAGAAAATGCCGATAATCTCCCTGAAATTTTTCACGGATAGCGATATTGTCGTTATTGGACGCATAATCGGCGGAGTCATGATTCTTATAATAGGTAACCATAAACGTTTCGCCGTCAACGGTAAAGAAAATATTATTTATATCGCTGCTGTAGTCGGAATTAAAATTCGGCACTCTTATAACGTTTTTATCCTTATACTTACCGTCGTCGCAGTCCATTTTCATAATCCTTACCCGTTCGCCGTCGGATACAAGCTCAGGGTCAATAGCGTTAATATAACAGTCCATCATATCAAGGGTCAGCTCCTTTACGGAAAGAGGTTCGCATTCGCCGTCCCCGTGATAATACATATCAAATTCCCACTTACAAACCATAAGCTTACCGTCATTTTCCGACAGCGTGTAGTCGCAGTATCCTCGGTCGTTTAAAGTATAGCTCATATTATTTGCAATATCAAAGACCATAATCAGCTCATTGACTATACCCGAGCCGAGAGACATCTGCATGCAGATTTCCCGCTTTCCGTCGCCGTTCAGATCACAAAGATAGGTTTGAGCAAAATTAAGGTAAAAACCCGTGCCCCCCAATATACCCTGCTTTTCTCTTTCGGCTTGATCCGAGCGGGCGGCGTACAGAACTCCGTCCTCTATAAAAAAGCTGAGATGCTCAAACTCGCCCATAGTGAATTTGACCTTTACCGCAGGATATGCAGCATCCTTGAAGCCAAGCTCCTCTGCAATGCCGATAAGCTTCTTTGACTCAATTTCTATAGACGGACGTTTTCCGACGCCTTCCTCCTTAAGCTTTTCCTCAAGCTCACTGTAGACGCTTTCGTTAAATTTTGCGGGAGCTGCGACGCCCTTCGTGTTTTCTTTGTAAACAAAAGGTTCGTTTTCATCGCCGGGTACGGGATAGCGTCCTTCGTAATCGTTTACCGTATAATATGCGCCCGTGCCGTATGTTTCTTCGGGATAACTGTCGCTGTACTGATTGAGGAAGAAAACCCACCTATCTCCTTTGATCATAGGGGTAAGCTGAGAAAAGGAATACAGTCCTCCTTCCGCCTTAACATAGCTTTGCGCAATTACTATTTCGTCTCCCTCGTAAACCTTGCTGTTGGTTTTCAGAACCTTTTCCACTTTTAAGGTGTTAAAGGAAATATACTTATTGAAATATCCCGCAAGCATGGCTTTCAGAAAATCGGGGCGTTCCGTGCCATCCACAGACTGATAGGTATCGTCCGTAAATGTTCCCATAACGATAAGGCTGCTGTCTGCCGCAAGCTCGTCATAGCTTTTATATTTGGATTCGTTCAAGACCTGGGGATACAGATCGCATTGATATTGTATCGGAACGTCGGCGTAATCGTCGTCATAGGGGTAGACAAGGTAAACGTTATCGGGATAGCGGCTTTCGTTCTGCACCTCTGCGGTGGTGGAATAGTTGACGTTATTTTCGTCTGCGTCGGGTTCCCGGGGGGTGAGGGTGATTTTTGGCAAACGGTCGATATTAAGTGCCGCCGCAGTTACCGCCGCCGCTAAGACAATACAGGCTGCGGCTGTACAGAAGGGTCTTATGCGGGTTTTCCCGGGCGTTACAATTACGGGGGCGACGGCTTTCTCACTTTGCTTTGCCTCTGCTATCATATTCTCATCGATATCGGACAGTACCTCAAAAAATTCTTCACCTTTCATTCATATCATTCCTTTCTTTTCAAGATGCTGCTTCAGCTTTTTTCGCATACGGTTCAGGCTTACGGAAACATTGTTTTCCGTAAGACCGCTGTCAAGAGCTATTTCCCTTACGCTGTCGCAGTACCAATAACGGCGGATAAAGATATTCCGTTTTTTTGACGGCAGCTTTCGGAGGAATCCGTTAATCTCCTCGATAAGCTCTTTTCGCTCCTGCTCAAGCTCTACGGAGGAATTATCGGGGATAATCTCGGAAAGCTCGTCAAGCACAGGTCCGATTTGTCCGCCGCCCCTTTTTTCCGAAAGTCGGTATCTTGCCTTATTTATGGCGAGATTTCGGGTCAGCTTGCCCAGAAATGCGGAAAGCTTTTCGGGTTTATATGGGGGAATAAGCTCCCAGGCCTTCAAAAACGCATCGTTGACGCATTCCTCCGAGTCCTCCCTTGAGCCTAATATATTCATGGCGATTTTGGAGCAGTATGCGCCGTATTCCCGGGAAACGGCTTTTAACGCAGTCTCGTCTCGGTTTAAGAAAAGCTGTATTATCTGATCGCTTTCCACAGGCTCACCTCTTTTATGAAAATTCGTATACTTGTTTTCACTTATATACACAAAATTCAGAATGAAATCTTACAGAAACGGAGGAAAGTTTTGCTAAAAATTATTGCCCCGCATAAGGCGGGGCAATAATTTTTTTAAAAATAAAAGCTATATCTTTGCATAAGGCAAAACAATAATTTTTTTAAAAATAAAAACTATATCTTTGAATAACCGTAAGCGTTAATCAAAGCGTCAACCTTCTGCTTATTGCGGCACATGGGACATTCGGCGGCGGAATGGCTTTCATATCCGGGGATATCGCTGGGCGTAAACAGGGTCTTTATCTTAACGCCGTTTACCTCGTCAATGGCGCTGAACAAAGCCGCAACGCTTACCAAATTGCCGCTGTAATACTTAAGGCATTCCATTGATTTGCTTATCGTCCAGCCCGTGGACGCACTTGAAATCAGCAAAAGAATGTTCTTGTTCCAGATCATATGCTGTGAATCGTCTCTGAATATCATCTGATTATTGCTGTCCATTTCGGGAGTTATTACGCATATATCGTTGTCATAGTTTATGGAATGGGTGGAACCCGTGCTGAGCTTTTCCGCAAGGAATGCGCCTATCATCTGGGTTCCCTCCAGGCAGACTATAGTATCGATAGGAGTGCCCGAATAAATAGTTTCAAACTCTGCGGCGGTTTCTCTTGCGTTTTTCAGCTTGCGCTTCATCTTGTTTAAATCCACATAGTAATTGACATGGGAATGGTTGGTTGCAAAGTGACCGGGGATAACCGACAGCTTTATGTGCTTGTGCTTTCCGTATTTGATTTCTGTTGCTCTTGATTCCATAATGAATTATACCCCTTTCAGATTTAGCGGCGCATTTAAAAATTACCGCATAAATATAATATCACATTGTACGAAAAAAATCAATTCAAATCGGAAAATTTATCACCTTTGCACAAATTCGCCCCGCTTATTTTTCTGTCTAAGCTTTATATATTTTCTGATTTTCGTTGATTTTTGTTAAATATAGAC
>DNUB01000124.1 GCA_003508605.1 Oscillospiraceae bacterium
GCCGCCCTGGGCCTGCTGCATGTTCTCATACATTTTGGTAAACAAAGACTGCGCACTGTTGGTCAGCTTTTCTTTTGCCGCTCTCAGCTCATCCAAGTCGCTGTCGCTCATCTCCTGATCCTTGGTTCTCTCAAGAATTGCCTTCACCGCATCAAGGTCTGCCTGCACTGCGGACTTATCGCTGTCGCTGATCTTATCTCCCACTTCCTTCAGCGCGTTCTCCGTCTGGAACACAAAGGAATCTGCGTCGTTCCTGGTCTCGATGGCCTCCTTGCGCTTCTTGTCCTGTGCCTCGTACTCTGCGGCCTCCTTTACGGCCTTGTCGATCTCCTCATCGGACATATTGGAGCCTGCGGTGATGGTGATATGCTGTTCCTTGCCGGTTCCCAGATCCTTGGCGGATACATTCACGATACCGTTGGCATCGATATCGAAGGTAACCTCGATCTGAGGGATTCCTCTGGGAGCGGGAGCTATTCCGTCAAGTCTGAATGTACCCAGCGACTTGTTATCCTTTGCAAAATCACGCTCACCCTGTAATACATTGATATCGACAGAGGGCTGATTGTCCGCATAGGTGGAGAATATCTGCGATTTCTTTGTGGGAATGGTGGTGTTTCTGCTGATCATCTTGGTGCAAACGCCGCCTGCGGTCTCTACGCCCAATGACAAAGGAGTAACGTCAAGCAAAAGCAAGCCGCTTACTTCCTTGTTAAGAACGCCGCCCTGAACGGCTGCGCCCACTGCCACGCATTCATCGGGGTTAATGCCCTTGAAGGGTTCCTTGCCTACATAGTTCTTAACTGCCTCCTGTACGGCGGGAATACGAGTTGAGCCGCCAACCAGCAAGACCTTGTCGATTTCGGAGATCTTTAATCCGCTGTCCTTTATTGCCTGCTCCAACGGTCCCATGGTAGCCTTTACCAAATCCTCCGTCAGATCGTTGAATTTTGCTCTTGAAAGAGTAACGTTCAAATGCTTGGGGCCGTTGGCGTCAGCGGTAATATAAGGAATATTTATATTTACAGAGGTGGAATTGGACAGAGCGATCTTAGCCTTTTCCGCTTCGTCCTTTAAACGCTGCATAGCAAACTTATCGTTTCTTAAATCGGTTCCGTCGGATTTCTTAAATTCGTCCACCAAAAAGTCAATGATCCTCTGGTCAAAGTCGTCTCCGCCCAGCCTGTTGTTGCCTGCCGTGGCAAGAACCTGCTGAACTCCGTCGCCGATATCTATGATAGAAACATCAAAGGTACCGCCGCCCAAGTCATAAACGACTACCTTCTGCTCATCGCCCTTATCCACGCCGTAAGCAAGTGCTGCGGCGGTAGGCTCGTTAATAATTCTGTGAACGTTAAGACCTGCGATCTGTCCTGCGTCCTTGGTAGCCTGTCTTTGAGAGTCGGTAAAGTATGCAGGTACGGTAATAACCGCATCGGAAACCTTTTCGCCTAAATAATTTTCCGCCTCGGTTTTAAGCTTTTGGAGTATCATTGCGGAAATTTCCTGTGGCGTATACTTCTTCCCGTCAATGTCAACCTTGTAATCACTGCCCATATTGCGCTTAATGGAAATAACGGTCTTGTCGGGGTTTGTAACGGCCTGGTTCTTTGCAAGCTGACCTACAAGACGCTCGCCGTCCTTGGTGAATGCAACTACGGAGGGGGTTGTTCTGCTGCCCTCGGAGTTGGTGATTACGGTAGGCTCGCCGCCCTCAATTACCGCAACGCAAGAGTTTGTTGTACCTAAGTCGATTCCTATAATTTTTCCCATAAAAAATCATTCCTTTCAGTAAAATGCATTTTAAGCAAGTTTTATATTATATTTGTTCTTTGTTATATTATCCTGAACCTTTTTCACGGATTTTATGTGCTTTTGTCGGGTTTTATGCAACTACCGCTACCATAGCAAAGCGCAAAACCTTATTTCCGATCTTGTAGCCCTTTTGGAAGGTGGAAGCAATTTGTCCGCTCTCCTGCCCCTCCTCGGCAGGAACCTGCTGCACCGCCTGGTGAACGGCGGGGTCAAAATCGCCGTCAACGGCTATCTGCTCAACGCCCAGCTTACCCAAGGTTTCCATAAAGCTGTCATATATCATATGAACACCCTTTTTAAAATTTTCATCAACACATTCAATGGATAATGCTCTTTCAAGGCTGTCCGCAACCGTTAAAAATTCCGCAACGATCTTTGCGGTTATCTCAGGCTCTAACTCTATGCGCTCACGGCTTGTTCTCTTGCGGTAGTTGTCGTATTCCGCCATATTGCGCATAAGCTGATCCTTTATCTTTGCTATCTCCTCGTCCTTTTTCTTTAATTCCTCGGCTATGGCGTCATTTTCCGTCTCCGAACCTTCCGCCGCTTCGGGATTCACGTCCTTGTCCGTCAGCTCCTCTGAAATTTTTTCCAAATCCTTTTCGCCCTGCTCCTCCGTTTTATTTTCTTTTTTCTTACTCATTTTCTTCTGCCTCCCTTTCAATAAGCATCAGCTCTTCGTCCTCGTCCTCCGACTTAAGAAGATTTGTTACTTTATTTGAAAAATATTCCAAATAAGGAATTATTTTTTTATAATCAAGCCGCATAGGTCCTATGACCCCGAATCCACCCGCCTTTTGTCCGTCCTTTTCAAAGGTCGATGTAATTATGCTTGAGTTTGATATCACAAAGGTTTCGTCTTCCTTTCCGAACATTATATTTATACCCGAAAAAGCGTTATTTAAAAATCCGCTTAAACGTTTTTTGTTTTCCAGCATTGCGGCAATTTCATGCCCCTGAAGCTGTCCGCAGGTGATAAGGTTGGATTCCCCCTGAACGTCGACCTGCTCCTGCATCATTTCCGCCGACATTTCCGCAATGCCCTTCATAAGCGGCGATAATGTCATCATATAACTGCCCATTGCCGAGGAAATATTTTCTATAAATTCGTCCGAAACATTTTCAAGGTTCATTCCCGTTAAATTTTCTTCCGCAAACCTTGTGAAAAACTGAACCTGTTCATGCGTCAAATCGAACTGCAATCGGCAAACGCGGTTTTTTATGCTTCCTCCCGAGGTTATCAGCAGAATAATATACATTCTTTTGCCGGTAGGAATAACCTCTACCTTGCTTATTACCGAAAACCTGCTTGTTTCGTTAGCGGTGACTATGGCGCACTTTGTAACCTCAGCCAAAGCCCTGCCCGCTTCTTCAATAAGCTCGTCGTCCGTATCTGCGTCAATTTCTTCAAAGATTTTGTCTATCTGCGCCTTTTGATCATCCGAAAGCTTATGCTCCGGCATAAAGGCTTCAATATAAAGACGGTATCCGCTGAAGGTGGGAACTCTTCCCGCACTGGTATGAGGGTGTTCAAGATAGCCAAGCTGTTCGAGCATTGCCATCTCATTGCGAATCGTGGCAGAGGAAATTTTTGTATCGAGTTTTTCCTGCACAAGCTTTGACCCTACAGGCTCACCGCTGCGGATATACTCGTCAACTACCGTTTCAAGTATTTTCAAAGTCCTCTTTTCCATCGCTTATCGCTCTTTTCTTATTTAATCCCTGTTTTAATTCTTACCGTATATATAATGTATGCTATGTATGCTGTTTTCGGATTGGCACTCTTGCTTTTCGTTTGTTAGCACTCTTGCTCTCTGAGTGCTAAAAACACTTTAACACTTTTCTGTTAAAATGTCAAGAGGTTTTTTAAAATTTTTTTATTTTTTTAAAAATCGTCATATATTTTCTGAAAGCTGTCAGTTTTTATACACATTCGGAAAAATTGTGCCAAATTCTGCCAGTACTTATACTAATTCTTGATTAAAA
>DNUB01000199.1:0-170 GCA_003508605.1 Oscillospiraceae bacterium
TTCGATTTTGCTTTTCAACTAACTTGCATTTCCCTGCTTTTTATGGTAGAATAAAAAAAGACGTAAAAAACTGCCCGTAGCACAATGGATAATGCGTTGGACTCCGACTCCAAAGACTGCCGGTTCGACCCCGGCCGGGCAGGCCAGTCGCAAGGCGACTCCTAATACGC
>DNUB01000199.1:460-2692 GCA_003508605.1 Oscillospiraceae bacterium
GTCGCAAGGCGACTCCTAATACGCTCCTAATCAACAGAGAGCGTATTTTTATATTGTCCCAAAAAAATCTATGTCGGATCATAATATATAAGCGTTTGAGAATTTTTTTAAAATGACCTCAGGCATAAAAAGCACCGAACAAAAATTTACTTAACTCTGTGGGTAAATTTTTATTCGGTGTGTTTTAATTGGGTTTTTATGAGACTATGATTAAATTTAAAATTATTTTTTCAGGCTGAATTTGCCGGTCTGCTCCTGGAGCTTGCGGGTCTGCGAAAACAGCTCGCTGCTGATAGCCGCAGCCTCCTCGCTGCTGGCGGAGTTGGTTTGCGTAACGGTGGCGATCTGCTCGATTCCTTCGGTGACCTGAACAATGGATTCCGCCTCTAAATCAACAGCCTTGGCAATAATTCCTATATCCTCGTTTGAACCTCCGACCAGCTCCATTATCTTTTGCAGCGAGGCGGAAACCTCTTTTACAATGCTTGTGCCTCTTTCGGCAGCGTCAACGCAGTTTTCAATAAGCTCCTTTGTGGCTTTTGCGGATTTATCGGACTGAGCCGCCAAGCTGCGAACCTCGTCCGCCACCACTGAAAAGCCCTTGCCCGCTTCTCCCGCTCTTGCGGACTCGACTGCCGCATTCAAAGCAAGAATATTTGTCTGGAAGGCAATATTTTCTATGGTTGAAATGATTTGTCCGATTTTCTGTGAGCTGGTGCTTATATCCGACATTGCGGCAACCATTTCCTCCATTTGCCTGCTGCCTGTCGCTATCTGCTCTCCCGTCTGCTCGGCGCGCACCTTTGCCATTGCGGATACTTCCACATTTTTCTTTGCGCTTTTTGAAAGATCCTCCAATGAAGCGTACAGCTCCTCAATGGAGCTTGTTTGCTCCGTTGCGCCCTGTGCCAGCGACTGAGAGCTGCCCGCTATCTGCTCTGCGTTTTCGGAAATGCGCTTTTCCACCTCCGAAATCTTACCTAACGATTCGGACAAAACCGACGTAAATCTTTCTATGGAGATCTGAATCGATTTAAAATCGCCTACATAGTCAGATGAGGTCTCAACATTGAAGTTTCCCGAGGAAAGCTCCCTCATAACGTTATTTATATCCTCCACATACCCTTTTATGGCAGCTAAGGAATTTCTTAAGGTATCGGCCAGCTCTCCCATCTCGTCCCTGGATTTATAAGGTATATTCAGATTCAGATTTCCCTTTTGCAGGGGTCTGCTGTTTTCGGTGATAATCAATATGGGCTTGACCACTCTGTTCAGCACATATATGACTAAGTTAATAAGGCAGACCAGCGCAACGGCAAGGCACACTCCCGATGTGACATGCATCAGAAAAACAGTGTTTTTCATTTCCTTGCTGCTTTCGGCACTAAGCTCTTCTCCCCGCTGTACTACCTGCTCCAGCAGCCCCACGATACTGCCGAGATTTGACAGTATTGTCTTTTGATAGAACTGCTGCGCTTCTCCCGGATCGCTTTCCATAAGCTCCAAGGCGGTGGTGGCGGATTGGTGCAGCGTTTTGTGCAGTGCCTCCAGCTGACTGCGAACCTGCAAAATGGTTTCGTCCTCCGTTCCCGCTTCTCCGTAAATCCATTTGCCCAATATACAGGAGGTGGGGTCGATGCTTCCCGTAAATTCGGTGCCCGCATACAGGGCGTTGCTTAAATTTGCGGACCATTTGTAATGCGCAGTCTCGGCGGTCTGTATTGTATTCAAAAGAGAATTGACCTGATCCGATTTGATCTCGTTGTTTTGAATGCGAAAAATATTTACCGTCGTCAACAGGCTGAAAATAACCACGGAAACGAGGGCGGCCGCCACTCTCACTCCGACCATTGTTTTAATGCTTCTGTTCATATACGCCTTCCTTCCTTAGAAAACAAAGCGTACTTACATATAAACCGATACGCATTCGAAACGGTTTTGCCTCTCTGAATAATTCATTAAGTAACGGTAAAATCGCCGGGGAATGTGCCCTTATGCAAAAAGCTTGTTTAAAAGCTTCGCATACCGATGTATATGTAAATACGCTCTGATCTGATTGTTTGAAAAACAGCTATACTTTACATAATTATATTTTATATTATTTTTTTGGTTTTGTCAATAGATATTATAAGGTGGTTTTGGTTCAAAAAAGCAGAGGATTTATTTATGGAATTTTTCAGCTTGCGGGGGTGCAGTCCTGCGGGGTTTTTACTGCGTTGGCTTTTTTTTGCA
>DNUB01000142.1:0-400 GCA_003508605.1 Oscillospiraceae bacterium
ACAATGAGGGGCAATGCCCGAATTTTTTCATAAATTCGGGCATTGCCCCTCATTGAACCCGCCGCCTGACGGAGTTCTTTAAGGCAAAAGGCGGGGGATATTTTTCCCTATGCAGGGGAGGACGAAGGCTTGCCGGCGCAAGTCGAGAACGACAACGAAGCGTATGGAAAAAAGCAGGCAGATATTTTATTTTTGAACGGAACAGCGCACTACTTTTCTATTTTAAGTCTATCCAAAATTGTGAGCCTTGAATCGGAAGACAGGTTAAAGGCTCCCTCCTCGGTATCGCCGTAAGGAATATAATACTGTGCGGGCTTATAGGATTCCGCACTTGTAAACAAAAGTGCCTGCTGCCTTTTTGTGTAATCGTCTAAGGTAAGATCAGTATCGGTGGTATTCA
>DNUB01000142.1:709-1572 GCA_003508605.1 Oscillospiraceae bacterium
GGTATTCATAAGCTTGGTGAAATAGCTTTGAATAACAATTGCCGAAAGCCCGTGAAGATTGGTATTTATAAGGGAAACGGCGGCGGAGCCAAGTGCCAGGCTTTGATAATCCTCACCGTAGTTGGCATTATTGTAATTCAGGTAGGTGTAAAGATTAGTGCCGTTCATATTATGACTGCCCGCCTCAAAGGTTACTGCTCCGTCATTTGCCAAAACATCGTAGGCACAGTTGATGTAAACCTTGCCGATAGCGTCTGCAAGCGCAATAAAGCTGTCACGGTCAAATTTTACATATCGGTCGCACTTCACTCCCATAGTGCTTTCGATTCCGTAAAGCACCGACTTAATTCCGCCGTCGGAATAAAAATGGTCAAGGGTTGCAGTTTTATTTCCCACCTTAACATTCATATTAGTTTTTAAGGGAATACAAATTACCGCCTCATCCTCGGGCTGATAGCTTACCACCATATAAAGCGAGGGATTTGCCGCTTTTTCTTCCGAAAGCATAAATAATGTGATTAGGTTATTGGAGGAATCGGGCGTATCGCTCTTTATTACTCCTGTGGATTTTTTCTCCTCGGGAACAAAAATAATGTCCCAGAAAATAGAAAGTATCATTGCCGCAAGGATAGAAGCTGCCGCAAATGTGATAAGGTAAATGTACCAGTTGCTCCTTCTTTTTCTTACTGTCATAATTGTCCTGCCTTATTGAAATTTGGGCGTGTCTGAAAACCGAGAACAAGCTATAAGGGACCTGCAGTCTCGCTGTGTTCCGGGAGATTTTATGGAAAAAGCGAAGAAATGCGGGGAAGTTCAGACCGACCTGAATATATTCCGAAAAAAATACAAAATTCCGTACTTGC
>DNUB01000142.1:1823-3311 GCA_003508605.1 Oscillospiraceae bacterium
AATTCCGTACTTGCATTTTTCTTTGTATTGATGTATAATTCTACTATATTTAAAGTATATTGTAACACATATTTTACAGAAATACAAGAGAATTTTTACAGAAATATATAGGAATCCGTCCTATTGGACTGACGTAAATCTTTTTGGTTCATTTATTCATATTCCGCACAGAAAACCGAAAATAAGTCAGGCGTCCCTGCTTAACATTATCTTGGATCTGAAAAATCTTGTTCAAAAAGCCGTATACTGAGTTATGTAATTTGCAAAAATGAATTTTCAAAAACAAGGAGAAGAAAAATGTCATTAAACTACTTAAAACGCTGCTGGGCCGAAATTGATTTAAATGCACTGGACAGCAATATAAATGCAATCAGGGATCTATGCCCGGATAAAGAAATGATCGGCATAGTTAAAGCGAATGCTTACGGTCACTCGGACGCAATATGCGCAGGGGAGATGTTCCGCCTCGGAATAAGACGTTTTGCGGTTTCCAATATTCATGAGGCCGAAAGGATCAGGAGCATTATAGGCGATATTAACTGTTTTCTGCTGGTATTCGGTTACATAAAAGAGGAAAACTTTGAGCAGATCAAAGAGCTTAATATCACCGTTACCTTTGGCAGCGTTGAGTTTGCCCGGAGGCTTAACGAATTTGCACGTGAAAAGAATATTAAAATACAGGGGCATATTGCTTTTGATACGGGAATGTCGAGGGTTGGAATACGCAGCAGAGAGGAGGCGGACCTTATATTGGGGCTTTCAAATATTGAGGTTACGGGAATGTACACTCATTTTGCGGTATCCGATGAGCCTGACGAGGACAACAGAAAATATACCATGGCACAGTATGACAGGCTTATGGAGCTGTCAAAGGGCTACGGTCTGCCCGTGCACTGTCAGAACAGCGGAGCGGTGTGCTATCACACTCAAATGAGATCGGACTATATCCGTCCCGGAATTATGCCTTACGGATTGTCTCCAAATCCAAAGGCGGAAAGCAAGGCGGCGTTAAAGCAGATAATGACCCTGAAAAGTGTGGTAGACCAGATAAAGATAATGCCCAAGGGTACGGATATAAGCTATGGCAGAACCTATACGGCAGACAGCCGGCAGACAATCGCCATAGTGCCCGTCGGATATGCTGACGGATATTCAAGAAGGCTTTCAAACAGGGCCGTTGTGGCGGTAAACGGTGTGCTTTGCCCGATAAGGGGAAGGATTTGTATGGATCAGATGATGGTTGACGTTACAAATGCGGATGCGAAAATCGGAGACGAAGTGCTGCTATACAGCGGTGAGTACAGAGAAACGAGCATTGACTACATAGCAGATTTGTTGGATACAATAAATTATGAGATTGTTTGCAATGTTTCGGCAAGAGTGCCTAAGGTGGCGGTTAGGAGCGGTAAGGTTGTCGAGGTTATAAACGAGAGATAGATTTTTTGCAATAAATGAAGGAACGTCATATATAATCAAAATCCGATGTCC
>DNUB01000232.1:0-4647 GCA_003508605.1 Oscillospiraceae bacterium
AATATTACAATAGCCGAGAATGAAAAATCAGAATAAAAAGACAAATTCAATTTAACACAAATTTTAATCCAAACATAGACAGACTTGCGAAAGCCTTATGTATCCGCACGAATGCTATCCCAATCTGACGTATAATTTGCATTGGTAAGCCAATTCAAAGCATAATGCCACTCATAGACTATTTCACCGTCAATAACCGTAATTTTTTGATCGTTAATGCGGGCGTCAACGCAAGCCCAATCGTAGCGCAAAATCAGATCCTGCATATCCAAGATCTCCTCTTTTGATTTCAGCCGTGATTTTTCCGATAGGGTTGCAAAGTCATTGTTCCAAAGAATCTTGCCAATTTCTCCCGCATCGCATATTTTATCGGGTTCGCCCAATTCCCACAAACCCAATGCCCACAAGAGCACGGCGCAGCACTCATAACGCCAGCCGAATTTTGGGTGTAAATTGGGATAATTCAAGGGATTTTTAATATAGTCCGCTTCCTCTTTTGAGAAATATTGCGAGGTCAAGTATTTTTTGTTCAGATCTTTTAACATTCCCGCCGTCATTTTCTGCGCTTTATCGGGTTCATAATTACAGGCTTCAGAACATACTGCGGCTGCAAATACACAGGCAAGTCTGTGAATAATGTCCTCCTTGGAGGGAATGACACATTCCGCTTCGTAAACGGCAGCCTTTAATGTATCCATAACCTTAAGCCCCATGCTTTTGCACTTTTCTATGGAACGAAGACGGCGATCAATATCCTCCTGTCCCTCGGGAATATCCTTGTCCATAAACGTACTTTCACCTTTCGGCGTATATTCGGTAAAATCCGTCTTGCCGTCGGCGGAAATCAACAGCTTTCTGTCCGCACGGTAAAGCTGCATATTCGGATGAAGCACAAAGCCTTCTAATTTAACCGCAAGCATATAAACCGACAGAATTAAAAATTCCGTTCTGTCATCAATATCATTTATGGTAAATTCAATACCGATTACAGAGTTAAAATATATCATTTGCTGCAAAAGAGATTTTTTTAATTTTTCATCTGAAACAGGAGCTTTTAAAAAGAATGCTTCCATTGAGGTGATATGTGCGCCTATCTGCTTTTTGTCCATAAAATGAAGCTTAAAGCTTGAACCGTCCTGTAAAATAAACTCTGCACTGTCGGAATTAAGCTTTTTCTCGATAATTGTACTTCCCATAATACCCGTCATAATATCGGGAATGTCATCATAGCTCCCGTGATTGGCATAAACTGTCAATACAGCAGGCTCCGACTGAGGTTTCTTCTCTTTTTTCTTAAAAAGACCCATTTTTCTACTCCTTTGCTTTCGCTAATTCATATGCTCGGTTGGTGCAAGCCTTACAGGCATTATTCACAGTCTCTTCAAGCTTACCCTCATAAAGCCTGTCAAGTCCCGCAAGTGTTGTTCCTCCCGGAGAGCTTACCTGCTTAATAAGCCGGTCTATAGTCATTCCGCTGTCTGTAAGCATTTTTGCGCTGCCGATAAGCGACTGCGCAAAAAGCTGAATAGCCGTATCTTCATCTATACCCACCTCTTTTGCATAATCTGTAAACCCTTTGGCAAAAAGATAGATAAAAGCGGGAGAGCTGCCGTTTATGCAGATTATTTCATTCATTTTATTCATAGGAATTTCTTTTACCAAGCCGCAGCAGCCCATTATAAGCTTTGCCAGCTCAAAATCGCTGTCGTTTACCGTATTATCGCGGGAAATTGCGCTTGCGCCGACACCCAGCATCGCAGGAGTATTGGGCATAACTATGACAGTTTTAGCGGCAGGATTGGTATTTTTCTTAATATATTCCGAGGAAATACCCGCACATATGCTTATAAACACGTGATTTTCAGTAACCGAAGGCTTTAAAGCGGAAAGAGCCTCTCCCAAGACCTGCGGCTTTACCGCTAAAAAAATATAATTGCATTTATTACCCAATTCCTGTTCACTGTTACAGGGCTTAACCCCGTATTCCAAAAGGGTTTTAAGCTTTTCGGCATCTTTGTCATAAGCATATAGTGTTATTTCATAATCTCCCAATCTGCCACTGTTTTTTGAGGCAGCCGCATAAATTCCTTTAATTATTGCGCTGCCCATATTTCCTGTTCCTAAAAATCCTAAATTTATCACTTTTTCTGTCCTTTCAAGTTCTAAGCCGACACTGTTCAATCCAAAAGGGATTCTGTGCGCAGTGCGATTTAATCAAAGCTTTCTGAATATATCCAAGGTGTGGTTGGAAATTCCCACCAAATCCTCTCTTTCACATATTGAAAAATGATATTTCATATACTTTTCAAAGGTTTTATCATCCATTTCATCCACTGTCTTCTGCATATCGGGGTAGCGTGTTACCATATCCGTTCCCACAAAGGCAATTCTTTCTGTATTAAATTCCGACATAAGCTTGTCTATCTCGGACTTTTTGTGCATCACAAAGAGATCCTCGGGATTTGATTTCAGCTTGAAGGTAACTGGATCAATAAGAGACTTGTAGTGTTCGTCATTTATGTAGTTTTGCAGAAAGCAGAACTGTATTACCACAGAATCGTTCATACAGTAAGCTGCAAATACAATTCCGCCCTTTTTGGTAACACGGATAGCCTCAGACAAAGCCTTTTTCTCCTCTTCCTCTGTATAGAGATGATATAACGGTCCTAAAATCAAGGTTATATCATATTTCTCAGATTCAATAAATGAAAGATTACAGGCGTTCCCTTCGGTAACGGTTACCCTTTCATCGGGAGAGGTATTATTCTTAAATTTTTCAATATTTGAAGGTACAAGCTCCACTGCGTCAACCTCATAGCCCTTTCTTGCAAAGTGGTGTGAGTACCTTCCTGTTGCCGCACCGATTTCCAAAATCCTTGCCCCTTCAAAAAGATGCTTTTCCACATACTTTACCGTTGTAAGAAATTCAGGCTGTCCGTGACGGGAAAGCAATCTTCCGTCCTCATCATAATTATTGTAATAATTTATTAAATATTCGTTTGACATTTTTATACTCCTTGGTCACACTTCCCTCTTTTCATCAGGATTATATAAAATCCTCCTGAAATCGCTGTCCCTTGAATCCATATCCCCCAAAAACATTCTCTGATGTTCGGGAACAGCCTCGTAAGCTTTTCGAAGATTTTCCTTTGCCCAATCGGTAGGCTCGCATAAATAAAGGTAGTGAGCTTGGCGGCAGCGATCAATAGCGTCCTTTTCTCCCGCCATTTCAATTGCAAGCTCTTTAATCTCCTTTTTCTTTTCGGAAACCTTACAGCAGTAGCTGCCCTTGGATAAAAGAAGCTCGCCGATTCCCTCGATAATAACCTTTTCCTCACTCCTTGGCGCAACCGCAAGCGTGCCATTATTAAAAAGTCCGTCTATCTCTTCGACGCTAAATTCTCTATCCCCGGATATGCCCAACCGAACGGTTTTATCGGAATAAACGGTAATGTCGGTAATATAAAGCTGCTCTTCTCCGTCCCTATAAAAAATATAGCTGCTTTTTCCTTCTGCCATATCATAACCTAACTGCCCTTTTAGTTTAAAAGGGATTGCAGTCGGAATAAAACCTACTCTTGCTTTTTTCCATTTATCCTTTTCTCTTTGGGTAGTTTTATAGATATTTTCCATTTCGGGATTTATGCTTTTAACCGTATCCCTAATATATTGATTATAGCCTTCGATGTCATACTTCCAATCGGCGCCTGTCACCTTATAGCTGCCCAAGCCGTTTATGGAAAGCTCTTTTCCCTCAGGTATACATGCAACGACTCTTCCTCTTTTTAAAAAGCCGATAAAATCGTCTAAATCACATTTATCCCAGCAGCTTATTGTTCCGTCCTCATAAACCCCCATTTGAATCAAAAAATAATTTCCGTTATGAATTATGGCAGGTACTGTTACTCCTTCGATTTTTTGTTTTCTGTAAACAACGGACATATTCTCTCCTTTTTCATTAACGCTGTCCGGCCTTTTTTACGGCAAAAAGTCTGCTGTAAGCAATTCTTACCGGAATTAAAACAGCAGGCATTATTAAAAATGCTATCCCAAGACCAATAGCATTCGTGCCAATTCTCGCTGCAACCAAAGTCCAGAAGCCCTCGTCGGTGTTTCCGATAAAGCCGCATCTATACAAAGCCAAGGTATTGAGCAGCAGATTGCAGATAATTACCACAGACGTTCTTGCAAGAAAAATTTTTCCATACTGTAAAAAATATTGCTTTAAGGATTTTGAACCGTCCCGCTTATAGGGAATAAAATCGTAAAGAAAAACGCCGTAAATCATCCCCTCCAATGCGGTAATAAGCGCAAACCAGGGGATAAAAGCACCTACAGGATTTATAAAATAGCCGACCAGATCACAGGCGAAGCCCGAAATTAACCCCACGGAGGGTCCGAAAAGCATACCTATTGTGGCAAGTGCTAAGTATGCAAAATTGATTTTTAAAAATTCCCCTATTCTTATTGAACCAAAACCGTCCAAAACAACAAAAATTGCTATAAATACTCCGACAGCGGCTAAGCAGCTTATATTGCGCAGTTCCGCAAACGAACGCTTAAAGTTATTAAAAACAGCCATACCTTTACCTCCTTTTTTTAAAAGGTACAAAATATTTGTACCTCCCTGCGCCAATACATAAAAGC